>DASSEA010000141.1:0-2658 GCA_035696805.1 Casimicrobiaceae bacterium | reverse complement strand
ACTTGGGGGTCGGAGCAATAAGTCGACTCCGACCCCGACGTCATCCGCTACAATGACGCCATCGCCCCGAGGAGCGTTGCAACCCGGCTACGCCGGGCCAGGCTTGGGGCAGGCACGTCGCCTATGCAACCGCGCTCGTTGAACCGTGATTCCTGCACGGAACGACGGGCGAGCGGTCCCGCCATCCCTGCGGATCACCCCTTCTGAGCGGAGTGACCGATGAATGCTGTCAATGAAACGGAGCGATTCGCCGATTATGCGATCGCCGACCTGACGCTGGCCGAGTGGGGCCGGAAGGAAATCGCCATCGCCGAGACCGAGATGCCCGGCCTGATGGCGATTCGCGAGGAGTTCGCGCCGGAGCAGCCGCTGCGCGGTGCGCGCATCGCCGGCAGCTTGCACATGACGATTCAGACGGCGGTGCTGATCGAGACGCTGCAGGCGCTCGGCGCGGACGTGCGCTGGGCGTCGTGCAACATCTACTCGACGCAGGACCACGCGGCCGCCGCCATCGCTGCGCGCGGTACGCCGGTGTTTGCGTACAAGGGCGAAACGCTCGAGCGCTACTGGGAATTCACGCATCGGATCTTCGAGTGGAGCGGCGGCCACGCGCCGAACATGATCCTCGACGACGGCGGCGACGCAACGCTGCTCGTGCAACTCGGCACGCAGGCGGAGCAGGACCGCTCGGTCATTGCGCATCCGACGAGCGACGAGGAGCAGGCGCTGTTCGCAGCGATCGCGCAGCGCCTCGACGCGACCCCGGATTTCTACTCGCGCATCAAGGCCGAAATCCGGGGCGTCACCGAGGAAACGACGACCGGGGTCAAGCGCCTGTACCAGATGCACAAGGAAGGCCGCCTCGGCTTCCCGGCGATCAACGTCAACGACTCGGTGACGAAGAGCAAGTTCGACAACCTCTACGGCTGCCGCGAGTCGCTCGTCGACGGCATCAAGCGCGCGACCGACGTGATGGTTGCCGGCAAGGTAGCGCTCGTGTGCGGCTACGGCGACGTCGGCAAGGGATCGGCGCAGGCGCTTCGCGCGCTCTCCGCGCAGGTCTGGATCGCCGAGATCGACCCGATCTGCGCGCTGCAGGCCGCAATGGAAGGTTATCGCGTCGTCACGGTCGACGACGCATGCGACAAGGCCGACATCTTCGTCACCGCGACCGGCAACATCGACGTCATCACGTACGCGCACATGGCGCGGATGAAGAACAACGCGATCGTCTGCAACATCGGCCACTTCGACAACGAGATCGACGTCGCGTCGCTCAAGAGCTGCGCGTGGGAGAACATCAAGCCGCAGGTCGATCACGTCATCTTTCCGGACGGCAAGCGCATCATCCTGCTCGCGGAAGGACGGCTCGTGAACCTCGGCTGCGGCACCGGCCACCCGTCGTACGTGATGAGCTCGTCGTTCGCCAACCAGGTGATGGCGCAGATCGAGCTGTGGACCGACGCCAAGGAGAAGACCGGCCGTTATCCGGTGGGCGTGTACGTGCTGCCGAAGCATCTCGACGAGAAGGTCGCGCGGCTGCAGCTTTCGAAGCTCGGCGCAAAACTCACCGAGCTCAACGACAAGCAGGCGCGCTACATCGGCGTCCATCGGCGCGGGCCTTACAAGCCCGACAGCTATCGGTACTAGCTCGCACACCGTTCTGCGCGCTGCGTTGGAGGCGACGTGCGAATCGCAGTGATGGGCACCGGCGGCGTGGGCGGCTATTTCGGCGCGAAGCTCGCGCACGCTGGTCACGACGTCACGTTCATCGCCCGCGGCTCGCACCTCGCCGCGATGCAGGCGCGGGGTCTCACGATCGAAAGTGCGAGTGGCAACGTCGTGCTGCCACAGGTTGCGGCGACCGACGACGCTGCGTCGATCGCAGCGGTCGACGTCGTCATGTTCTGCGTCAAGCTTTGGGACGTCGAGGCCGCCGCGGCACGCATCGCGCCGCTCGTCGAACGCGGCGGGATCGTCATTCCGTTCCAGAACGGCATCGACAGCGTCCACGTTCTCGCGCGGACGCTGGGCGCGTCGCGGGTGCTCGGCGGCGTTGCGTACATCGCCGCGTCGATTCGCGCGCCGGGCGTAATAGCGCATGTCGGTTCGATGGCGAGGCTGCGGGTCGGCGCGTTCGACCGGCACGCGGATGCGCAGGCGCGTGCGTTCGTCGATGCCTGCCGGGGCTCCGGCATCGACGTCGAGTTGACACCGGAGATCCGACGCGCCCTGTGGGAGAAGTTCGTGTTCCTGAACGCGCTGTCGGGACTCACGTGCCTGTGCCGCCAGCCGCTCGGCGTCGTGCGCAGCGATCCGGAGCTTCGCGCAACGTTCGAGGCGTCGATGCGCGAGACGATCGCCGTGGCCGCGAAGCAGGGCGTCGTCTTCGGCGATGACTTCATCGTGCGCCAGTTGCGCGCGCTCGATGGGTTGCCGGCCGAGATGCGCGCGTCGATGCTGGGCGACCTCGTCGCGGGTCATCGGCTGGAAGCGCCGTGGTTGTGCGGGCGCGTCGCCGCGCTCGCGGCGCAGGCGGGCCTGCACGCGCCGGTCAATGCGACGATCTACGCCGGGCTGAAGCCGTACGTGAACGGCGTGCCGCACTGAAAGGATCGATATGCGCCTGGTCGTCACGTGGCTGATCAACGCGCTCGC
>DASSEA010000140.1:0-2527 GCA_035696805.1 Casimicrobiaceae bacterium | reverse complement strand
GAGCGCGAAGATGCTCGGCGCCGAACGCATCATCGCGATCGATCGCTTCCCCGAGCGTCTCGCGATGGCATCGGTCAAGGCGGGCGCGACCGACACGATCGACTACGAAGAGCAGGACGTCCTCGAAACGCTGAAGGACCTGACGGGCGGGGTGGGACCGGATTCCTGCATCGACGCAGTCGGCACCGAAGCACACGCGCCGGGTTTCATGTATGCGTACGACCGCTTCAAGCAGGCGCTGATGCTCGAGTCGGATCGACCGCTCGCCCTGCGTCAGGCGATCATGGCCTGCCGCAACGGCGGCATCGTGTCGGTGATTGGCGTCTACGGAGGCTTCGTCGACAAGTTCCCGATGGGCTCGTTCATGAACCGGTCGTTGACGATGCGGACCGGCCAGTGTCACGTGCAGCGCTACATGAAACCGTTGCTCGCTCGCATCGAGCGCGGCGACATCGACCCGAGTTTCGTCATTACGCATCGCATGAAGCTCGATGAGGCGCCGGAGGGTTATGCGATGTTCGCAAAGAAGCAGGACGACTGCGTCAAGATCGTGATGACGCCTTGACGCGCTGCACGGGGCTCCGGACTGCGCGAGCGACGACGTGAAGCTGTCGGTGCTCGATCAATCGACGGCGGCGGAAGGCGTCAGCCAGGACGTTGCAATCCGGGAAACGCTCGCGCTCGCGAAGCACTGCGAGGCGCTTGGCTATCACCGCTACTGGGTGTCCGAGCATCATGCGAGCGACAGCATCGTCGGCACCGCGCCCGAAGTACTGATGGCGGCGATCGCCGCGACGACGTCGCAGATCCGCGTCGGCAGTGCGGGCGTCATGCTGCCTCATTACGCCGCGCTCAAGGTTGCGGAACAGTTCCGGGTGCTCGAGGCGATCGCACCGGGTCGGATCGACCTCGGCGTTGGGCGCGCGCCGGGATCGGACCGGCTGACCGCGTATGCGCTCAATCCCTACGCCAACGCGACCGACGAGTTTCCGAGGCAAGTCCACGAACTGCGTGCGTGGGTCGCGAACGAGCCACTCGACGCCGGCCATCCGTTCGCCGCCATTCGTGCGCATCCGACCGGCCCCTCGAGTCCCGAGCTGTGGATTCTCGGCAGCTCCGACTACGGCGCCCGCCTTGCCGCGCATTTCGGGTTGCCGTACGCATTCGCGTATTTCTTCACCGAAGGGCGCGGCGTCGACGAAGCGCTGGCGCTCTACCGCGAGCATTACCGGCCCAGTGCGCGCTACCCCGCACCAAGGGCAACGATCTGCGTTTGGGCGCTCGCGGCCGACAAAGACGCCGAGGCGAGGCGGCTGCTGCAGACGCGCGAGTTCTGGCGCGTCGGGTTTGAAAAAGGATTGCGCAATCCGCTCGTCACGCCGGAATTTGCGGCCGCGTATGCTTATACGGACAGCGAGCGCGCGACGATCGACGCCTTGCGGAGGAAGGCGCTCGTTGGCACCGGCGAAACCGTCGCGGCGCGGTTGCAGGAGATTGCGCAGCGTCTCGCGCTCGACGAACTCGTCGTCGTGACGTGGACGCACGATCCCGCGGCGCGCCATCGCTCGTACGAACTGCTCGCCGCGGCGTGCAGATTGCAGTCTCGACCAACCTGACCGAGAGGAGCTCAAGGATGCAGCGAAAAACTGCGGCCGACTTTCCGCCAGACGTGTTGAAGCTGTTCGATGGTTACGTGCATGGCAGGATCAGCCGCCGCGACTTTCTGGATAGGGCCGCCAAGTTTGCAGTCGGCGGCGTGACGGCCGCCGCAATGCTCGAAAGCCTGCGGCCGAACTACGCGTGGGCTGTGCAAGTGCCCAAAGACGATGGTCGGATTCACGCCGAGTACGTGACGTACCCGTCGCCGCGTGGATCGGGGACGATGCGCGGCTACCTGGTTCGTCCCGCTGCGGCCCGCGGAAAACTGCCCGGCGTCGTCGTCATCCACGAAAATCGCGGTCTCAATCCGTACATCGAGGACGTCGCACGCAGACTCGCCCTCGAGAAATACGTCGCGTTCGCACCGGACGCGTTGTCCCCGGTCGGCGGCTATCCGGGTGACGACGAAAAGGCAGCGCAACTCTTCTCGAGTCTCGATGCTGCCAAGCGCACCGAGGACCTGCTCGCCGCCGTGCCGTTCCTGAGTGCACGCGCGGAAAGCAACGGGGACGTGGGTGCCGTCGGGTTCTGTTTTGGCGGCGGAATCGTGAATGAGATGGCGGTGCGGTTTCCGGAACTCGACGCCGCCGTGCCGTTTTACGGACCCCAGCCGAGCGCCGCGGACACGGCGAAGATCAAGGCGCCGCTATTGATTCACTATGCCGGGGAGGACTCCCGCATCAATGCCGGCTGGCCCGCGTGGGAACAGGCGCTGAAGCAGAACCGCGTGCGCTACCGTGAATACACGTATCCCGGCGTCCAGCACGGCTTCCACAACGACACGACGCCGCGCTACGACGAGGCCGCTGCGAAGCTCGCTTGGTCGCGCACGCTCGCGTTCTTCAGGGAAAACCTGAACGCCTGAGTG
>DASSEA010000139.1:0-15493 GCA_035696805.1 Casimicrobiaceae bacterium | reverse complement strand
GAAGGCTCGCTTGCACCGACGGGTGAATTGCGCTAGATTCAGAAACGATGAGCGGCCTCACCTCCCTCGCCAGTCCCGAATTCGACGTCGCCCGGACCGCGTCCGCACCGGCGTCGCGCCTCGCTGGCCTGCTGCTCCTGCTGCGCCCCGCGCGCAGATAACAACCTCCCCCTTCGTTTCGAGTCGTACCCACGCCGCCCGGAAAACCGGGCGGTCGATGCCATCGTTCACGGATTCCCTCATGCACGCCTCGCCTTCGCAGAAGTACCGGCCTTTCCAGCCGATCGACCTCCCCGACCGCACCTGGCCCGCACGCACGATCACCGCGCCGCCGATCTGGCTGTCGACCGACCTTCGCGATGGCAATCAGGCGCTGATCGAACCGATGGATGGCGCACGCAAGCTGCGGATGTTCCGCCAGCTGGTCGACATCGGCTTCAAGGAGATCGAAGTCGCGTTTCCGTCCGCGTCGCAGACCGATTTCGATTTCGTCCGCAAGCTGATCGAGGACGACCTGATCCCGGACGACGTGACGATCCAGGTGCTGACGCCATCCCGTGACGAACTCATCCGGCGCACGTTCGACGCGCTCCGTGGCGCGCGCCGGGCGATCGTGCATCTCTACAACCCGACGGCACCACTGTTTCGACGCGTCGTCTACGGCAAGGACCGCGCGGGCATCGTCGCGATCGCAACCCACGGCGCGCGGCTCTTTGCCGAATGCGCGGCCGCGCAGCCCGCGACCGACTGGCGCTTCGAATATTCGCCCGAAACGTTCACGATGACGGAGCTCGACTTCGCGCTCGAGATCTGCGAGCGCGTCGTCGATGTGTGGCAGGACGCGACAGCGCATCCCGTGATCCTGAATTTGCCAGCGACCGTCGAAGTGGCCACGCCGAACGTGCTCGCCGACCAGGTCGAGTGGATGCATCGCCAGCTGAGCCGCCGCGATCGCGTCGTCGTGTCGGTGCATCCGCACAACGATCGCGGCACCGGCGTCGCGGCAGCCGAGCTCGCGTTGATGGCCGGCGCCGATCGCATCGAAGGTTGCCTTTTCGGCAACGGCGAGCGCACCGGCAACGTGTGCCTCGTGACGCTCGCGCTGAACCTGCAATCGCAGGGCATCGATCCGAAGCTCGATTTCAGCGACATCGGTGCGGTGATTCGCACGGCGGAATACTGCACGGCGCTGCCCGTGCATCCGCGGCATCCGTACGCCGGCGAGCTCGTGTTCACCGCGTTTTCCGGCTCGCATCAGGATGCGATCAAGAAAGGGTTTGCCGCGCAACGCGCGGAGGAAGCGAAGGGCAACGCGCACTGGGACGTGCCGTACCTGCCAATCGATCCCGCCGACGTCGGCCGCACCTACGAGGCGGTCATACGCGTCAACAGTCAATCGGGAAAGGGGGGCATCGCCTTCCTGCTCGAACGCGACCATGGCCTCGCATTGCCGCGGCTTCTGCAGATCGAATTCAGCCAGGTCGTGCAGGCGATCGCCGACGACACCGGCAACGAACTGTCGTCGGCGGACATTCACGCGGCGTTTGCGCGCGAATACATCGATCGCGCAGCGCCGCTCGCGTATGTCGATCACCGCACCGGCCATGCAGCGGGAGCCGGCGCGGAGCAGTTGACGGCGCGCGTGACGGTCGACGGCGCGGAAATGCTGCTGACCGGCGCTGGCAACGGTCCGGTCGACGCGTTCGTCCATGCGCTGCGCCAGGGAGTCGGCGCCGACGTTCACGTGCTGGCGTACCATGAGCACGGCATCGGCAGCGGCGAGGACGCGGTGGCGGTTGCCTACGTGCAGCTGCGCGCGGGGGCGCGAACCGTCTACGGCGTCGGCGTCGATCCGAACATCGTCACCGCCACGCTCAAGGCGGTCGTGTCGGCGCTGAATCGCGCGTTGGCCCAGGGCTCCATCGCGCTCGGTGTGTCGATCGGTGCTGCTGCCTGACGAGGAGGAGCCCATGTCCGACCCGCTGATCATTTTCGATACGACGCTTCGGGACGGCGAACAGAGCCCCGGCGCGTCGATGACCCGCGAAGAGAAGACGCGGATTGCCCGCCAGCTCGAGCGGCTTCGCGTCGACGTGATCGAGGCCGGCTTTCCGGCGTCGTCGAACGGCGATTTCGAGGCGGTCCGGGACATCGCGAAGGCGATTCGCGACAGCACCGTGTGCGGCCTTGCCCGCGCCAACGAGAACGACGTCCGGCGCGCCGGTGAAGCGCTGCGCCCTGCAAGGTCGATGCGCATCCACACGTTCATCGCGAGTTCGCCGATCCACATGCAGATGAAACTGCGGATGACACCCGACCAGGTGCTCGCGCAGGCGGTGAAGGCGATCGGCTGGGCGCGCGAATACACGGACAACGTCGAATTCTCACCGGAAGACGCCGGGCGCTCGGAGCCAGACTTCCTGTGCCGGTTGCTCGAGGCCGCGATCGCGGCGGGTGCGAACACGGTGAACATCCCGGACACCGTCGGCTACACGATGCCGTGGCAGTTCGGCGCGCTGATCGCGTCTTTGCGCGAACGCATTCCGAACGCCGACCACGCGGTCTGGTCAGTGCATTGCCACAACGATCTCGGCCTGGCGGTGGCGAATTCGTTGTCGGCCGTCATGCATGGCGCGCGTCAGGTCGAGTGCACGGTGAACGGGCTCGGCGAGCGCGCGGGCAATGCGTCGCTCGAGGAAATCGTGATGGCGGTGCGCACGCGCAAGGATGTCTTCCCCTGTTCGACGCGCATCGACACGACGCAGATCGTCGCGGCATCGAAGCTCGTCTCCGGCATCACCGGTTTCCCGGTGCAACCGAACAAGGCGATCGTCGGCGCGAATGCGTTCGCGCACGAGTCGGGCATCCACCAGGACGGCGTGCTGAAGCACCGCGAGACGTACGAAATCATGCGCGCGGAAGACGTGGGCTGGAACGCGAACAAGCTGGTGCTCGGCAAGCTGTCCGGGCGCAACGCATTCAAGACGCGCCTCGCCGAACTCGGCATCGACCTGCCGGACGACGAGGCGATCAACACGGCGTTCGCACGCTTCAAGGAACTCGCCGACAAGAAGGGCGAGGTGTTCGACGAGGATCTGCACGCACTCGTCTCCGAAGAAGGCATCGTGCCGGCCCACGAGCATTACAAGCTCGCGGCGCTGAAGGTGACGTCCGAGACGGGAACGGTGCCGCATGCGCGGGTCGTCATGACCGTGGGCGAGTCGGAAGTGGTGGCCGAGGTGAACGGCGACGGGCCGGTCGACGCCGTGTTCAAGGCGATCGAGCGGATGGCGGGATCGCACGCGCGGCTGCAGTTGTATTCGGTCAATGCGATCACCGGCGGCACCGATGCGCAAGGCGAAGTGACGGTGCGACTCGAGCGGGACGGCCGCATCGTCAACGGGCTCGGCGCCGACACCGACATCATCGTCGCGTCGGCGAAGGCGTACATCAACGCGCTCAATCGGTTGCACGACGGCGTGGAGCGCCTGAACCCGCAACTGGCGGCATAGCAAGGTAGCGTCAGGCGAGACTTGCCGGTCGCACGCGTACGCCGTCACCTGCGCGCGGAACGCCGAGTTCGCCGCTGGTTTTCGGCCTGCCGGGGCTGCGCGGTAGAATACTGCGCTGCAACAAGCCTCGGGTCCGGGGCTTGAATCGCCGTGGCCGGCCGCCTTCCCGGCGCGGCCAACTCCCGACGCTTCGAGGCCCGCATGAACGCTCCGCGCTACGCCCCCGGAATCGATATCACCGGAGACGTCAACCCGAATTACGCGCAGATCCTTACTGGCGACGCCGTCGCGTTCGCGGCCCGGCTGCAGCGCGCTTTCGGGCCCCGTCGCACCGAATTGCTCGCCCGTCGCGTCGCACGCCAGGTTCGCTTCGACGCGGGCGAGCTGCCCGATTTCCTGTCCGAGACGCGCGCGGTCCGCGACGGCGAGTGGACGTGCGATCCCGTTCCCGCGGACATCCGCGATCGTCGCGTCGAAATCACCGGCCCGGTCGACCGCAAGATGATCATCAACGCGCTGAACTGCGGCGCGAACGTGTTCATGGCCGACTTCGAGGACGCGAACACGCCGCGCTGGGACAACAACATCCAGGGTCAGCTCAACCTGCGCGATGCGATTCGCCGGCGCATCGACTACGTTTCGCCGGAAGGCAAGGCATACCGGCTGAACGAAAGAACGGCGACGCTGTTCGTGCGGCCCCGCGGCTGGCACCTGCCCGAGAAGCATGTGCTCGTGGACGGCGAGCCGATTTCAGGCGGCATCTTCGATTTCGCGCTTTACTTCTTTCACAACGCGAAGGAACTGGTCGCGCGCGGCAGCGGGCCGTATTTCTACCTGCCGAAGCTCGAGAGCCATCTCGAGGCGCGACTGTGGAACGACATCTTCGTGATGGCGCAGGACGATCTCGGAATTCCGCGCGGAACGATCAAGGCGACGGTGCTGATCGAGACGATCCTCGCGGCGTTCGAAATGGACGAGATCCTGTACGAGCTGCGGCACCATTCCGCCGGGCTCAACGCCGGCCGCTGGGACTACATCTTCAGTTGCATCAAGAAATTCCGCAGCAACCGCGATTTCTGCCTCGCCGACCGCGCGCTGGTCACGATGACGACGCATTTCATGCGGAGCTACGCGGAGCTCCTGGTCAAGACCTGCCATCGGCGGAACATCCACGCGATGGGCGGCATGGCCGCGCAGATCCCGGTCAAGAACGACGAGGCGGCGAACAGCGAGGCATTCGCGAAAGTGAAGGCCGACAAGGAGCGCGAAGCGACGTACGGCCACGACGGCACGTGGGTCGCACACCCGGGACTCGTCCCCGTCGCGAAGGAGGCTTTCGACCGGCTGATGCCGACGGCGAACCAGATCGAAAGCAAGCGCCGCACGGACGTGAACGTCGGCGCTGCCGACCTGCTGCGCTTCGAACCGGAGCAGCCGATCACCGAACGGGGCCTGCGCCTCAACATCAACGTCGCAATCCAGTACATCGGCGCCTGGCTCGCCGGGCAGGGTGCGGTTCCGATCTTCAACCTGATGGAAGACGCGGCGACCGCAGAGATCTCGCGCTCGCAGGTGTGGCAGTGGATGCGCTCGCCGAAGGGAACGCTCGACGACGGCCGCAAGGTCACGAAGGCGCTGGTTGCCGCGATGCTGCCGGAGGAGCTCGCGCGCATTCGTGAATTGCTGGGCCCGGCGTATGGCGAGGGCCGGTACGACGAGGCGGCTAAGATTTTCGCCGATCTCGTCAACAACGACACGTTCGTCGAGTTCCTGACGCTCCCCGCGTACGAGCTCGTCGATTGACGTCCCTCTGCGCCAACGCTCGATCGCGATCGCCCGATAAGCAACTTCTATCGCGTGAATTGTCTTAGTTGATTGGACACCCATTCGCGCGACCGCCACAATCACGCGGTGGCCGGCGCGCGCTGCAAGAACACGGGTCCCAAAAGCTTCGTCGGCCGCGTGAGCGGCATCCGCAACACGTCACCAAGGAGTCCGTCATGAAACCCCTGCAAGGCACGAAGACGCACGACAACCTGAAGGCCGCGTTCGCCGGCGAATCGCAGGCGAATCGCCGCTACCTGTATTTCGCGAACAAGGCGGACGTCGAAGGGCAGAACGACGTCGCCGCGCTGTTCCGTTCCACCGCCGAGGGCGAGACGGGTCACGCGCACGGACATCTCGACTACCTGTCGAGCGTCGGCGATCCCGCGACCGACCTGCCGATCGGCGCGAGCCGTGACAACCTGAAGGCCGCGGTTGCCGGTGAAACGCACGAATATACGGACATGTATCCCGGCATGGCAAAAGCCGCGCGCGGCGAGGGCTTCGAGGAAATCGCCGATTGGTTCGAGACGCTTGCCAAGGCGGAGCGCTCGCACGCCAATCGTTTCCAGAAGGCGCTCGACGCGCTGCAGGACTGACGCCGTCGCGCCAGCAGCCGGCGTGATCGATGCTCCGACGACGATGCGCATGACGCGGTGCGGGCCGCGTCATCCCGATCGATGACGCTTCGCGAAGGAAACCTGCAGGCGCCGACCCGTCACGCGCTGGACTGGCGCAGCCCCGACTTCTACGACGAACAGTCGCTCTACAGGGAACAGGAGCGCATCTTCGACATCTGCCACGGCTGTCGGCGCTGCGTCTCGCTGTGCGGTGCATTTCCGACGCTGTTCGATCTCGTCGACGAAAGCGCGACGATGGAAATCGACGGCGTTGCGAAGGCGGACTATTGGAAGGTCGTCGACCAGTGTTACCTGTGCGACGTCTGTTACATGACTAAATGCCCGTACGTGCCGCCGCACCCGTGGAATGTCGACTTTCCGCACCTGATGCTCCGGGCGAAGGCGTACCGGTTCAGGAGCCGGCCGGTTCCCGCGCGCGATCGGTTGCTGACGAGCACCGATGCGGTCGGCAAGCTCGCGACGATTCCCGTCGTCGTCAAGGTGGTGAACAAGGCAAACGCGTCGCCGTCCTTGCGCAAGGTGATGCAGGGCGTGCTGGGTGTGGCCGAGGAAGCGTGGCTGCCGCCGTACGCGGAAGAACGCTTCAGGCCGTCGGTGCCGCCGACGTTGCAATGGCCGGTGCGTCATGGCGCGCGATCGCCTGGCAAGGTCGCGATCTTCTCGACCTGCTATGTCAACTACAACGAACCGGGCATCGGTCACGACCTCGTCAAGCTGCTGACGCACCTTCACGTGCCTTACACGCTGGTGGCGAGCGAAGTGTGCTGCGGCATGCCGAAGCTCGAAATCGGCGACCTCCGCAGCGTCGAAACGCTGAAGAACGCAAACATCCCCGTCCTCGCGCCGCTCGCTCGCGCGGGCTACGCGATCCTGACGCCCGTTCCGTCCTGCACGCTGATGTTCAAGCAGGAACTGCCGCTCTTGTTCCCGGAGGACGGCGACGTGCAGGCCGTGTCCGACGCGATGTTCGATCCGTTCGAGTACTTCGTGCTTCGCGAACGCGACGGGCTGCTCGACAAGTCGTTCCGGCGGGGGCTCGGCACGGTCAGCTATCACATTCCCTGTCATTCGCGCGTGCAGAACATCGGACAGAAGACGCGCGAAACGCTCGAATGGATTCCGGACACGAGCGTCAACACCGTCGAACGCTGCGCGGGTCACGACGGGACGTGGGGCGTGAAGCGCGAGTTCTTCGCCGATTCGATGAAAATCGGCAAGCCGGTCTTCACGCGCATGGCGGATCCGGAACCCGATTTCATCAGCTCGGACTGCCCGATTGCCGGGCGTCGCATCGAGCAGGGCATCACCCGGACGCATGGCGAACGGAAGACGCGCAAGGCGCATCCGCTGACGTTGCTGTGCATCGCGTACGGACTCGACTGAACCGCGACCGAGACGACTCGCGATGGCGACGATCACGCGCGACACCCTGCTGACGCTCGAGGCGTACGCGAAGCAGCGCAAGGACTTCCGCGCGCGCGTTCTCGTGCACAAGCGCGATCGCACCATCCATCTGGGCGAACACGTGACGTTGCTGTTCGAAGACGAGCTGACGGTTCGCTACCAGATCCAGGAGATGCTGCGGATTGAAAAGACGTTCGAGGAAGCCGGCATTCAGGACGAGCTCGACGTTTACAACCCGCTCGTCCCCGACGGCGGCAACCTCAAGGCGACGATGCTCGTCGAATACGAGGACGTCGACGAACGCCGGGTGGCGCTCGCGCGCCTGCGCGGCATCGAGGACGCCGTCTGGGTGCGTGTTGCCGAATTTCCCGCCGTGCGCGCGATCGCCGACGAGGACCTCGACCGCTCGAACGAGCAGAAGACATCGTCCGTGCATTTCCTGCGCTTCGAGCTCGACGCGCCGATGATCGCGGCGTGGAAGGCGGGGCAATCGGTGGTCGTCGGCGTCGACCACCCGGCGTACCGGGCGGAAGTCGCGCTCGCGGAGCCCGTGCGCGACGCGCTCAAGGCGGATTTCGCCTAGCGACTCGCGGCGCGCCCGCGGTCAGTCGCGGAAGTTCTGGTACTGAAGCGGGTAGTCGGTGATCGATTTGCGCATCAGCGCGATCGCGTCCTGCAACGCATCCTTCTTGGCGCCCGACACGCGCACCGCATCGCCCTGGATCGATCCCTGCACCTTGAGCTTGCTGTCTTTCAGGAGCTTCACGATCTTCTTCGCCAACTCCTGCTCGACGCCCGTGCGAACGGTGACGGACTGCTTCATCTTGTTGCCGGAAACCTTTTCCGTGTCGCCGTACTTGAGCGAGCGCACGTCGACTTGTCGCTTCGTGAGTTTCGCGACGAGGATGTCGGTGACCTGCTTCAGCTTGAAATCGTCGTCGGCGAACAGCGTCAGCGCCTTGCCGTCGTATTCGACGCGGGCGTCGGACCCCTTGAAGTCGAAACGCGTGCCGAGCTCCTTGTTCGCCTGATCGATCGCGTTGCGAACCTCGACCTGGTTGACGTCCGAGACGATATCGAACGACGGCATCGCGAACCCTCCCGCTGAATCGGTGAACGCTAGCACGGCACGGCGCCCGTCGCAAACGCGCCACAAGCCGAATGATTGGCCGTGCAAGGCACGCGGATCACACGCTGCTGTCGCGCGGCCGCGACGAAATGGGTCCACCCACCGGACGCCGCCCGGCGCCGCCGGTTGCCGATCCTCGAAAGTCTATGGCATCGTGGGTGCGTGCGCGACTGACGGAGGTGCGAGAGCGTCATGGACACGGTGATTCCGCTTGCGGGTCTGCAGCCGATCTATTCGGTGGCGGAGGTCGATCGCGCGCTCGAGGACGGTGCGGCGAAACGCAACGAGGGCCTCAGGAGCTGGTACGACCGGATGCGTGAGCTCGGCGGCTCGCGCTACATCATCAAGCCGTCGACGTCCGCCGCGCTCGACGATCTGTATGCGACGTCACCGAATTTCCACGCGGTGATCGACGATCTGCGCAAATACCTTGCGCTCGCCGTTGCCGGCCACGAAGCGGTGCAGTTTCTCCCGATGCTGCTGCTCGGCGAGCCCGGCCTCGGCAAGACCTATTTCGCGAAGCGCCTCGCGCAGGCGTTGGCGACGGGCTACGAGTTCGTGTCGATGAGCTCGCTCACCGCAGGCTGGGTGCTGACCGGCGCCTCGGCGCAATGGCACCACGCGCGGCCTGGAAAGGTCGCGCAGACGTTGATCGAGGGCGATTACGCCAACCCCGTCGTGGTGCTCGACGAGGTGGACAAGGCGGGCGGCGACGCCCGCTACGACCCGATGGGGGCGCTCTATGGGTTGCTGGAACGCGACACGGCGGTGCACTTCAAGGACGAATACATCGACGTCGACATGGACGCGTCGCACATCCTCTGGGTCGCGACGGCAAACGACGACAGCGCCATTCCCGAGCCGATCCTGAACCGGATGAGCGTATACGAGATCGAGCGGCCCGACGCCGACGGCTCGCGCCGCATCGCGCTCGCCGTCTACCGGGAGATTCTCGACGCGCATCGCTGGGCGTTTCCACCCGAGCCGTCCGCCAGCGTCCTCGACAAGCTGGCGTCGATCCCGCCGCGCGACATGCGCAAGTTGCTGCTCGACGCATTCGGCACGGCGAAACTCGCCGGGCGCGATCACCTCACCGCCGAGGACATCGACAGCCGCAAGCTCTGCGGCCGCCGCGCGCGCGTCGGCTTCTGATGCCATCCCGCGATTTCGGCCCGTTCGAGTCGACGGCGATCGGAACGCGGATAGGGGCAGACGGAAGCGCAGCGTTCAGCGCTCACGCCTCGCGCGGGAAACTCTTGTGCAACAGCCGCGACAGTGCGCGGTCGGCGAGGATCAAGCCTCCGGTCTGGCAGCCGGGACAATAGTTGCATTCATTCTCCGCATAAACGATCCGCTGCACCGGCGTGCCGCAGGCGGGACAGGGCTCGCGAAACTTGCCGTGCACGGCCATCCGCGGGCGAAAGGCCGTCACCTTTTCCGGGAAGTCCGCGCCGGCCTCGCGACGCAGGCGTTCCCTCCATTCGCGGAGCACGTCGCGTGCAGCGTCATGGAGACGCGACAGGGCGTCATCGTCGATTTTCTGCGTCAGGGCGAGCGGCGACAGTCGCGCGCGATGCAGGATTTCGTCCGAATACGCATTGCCGATGCCGCTCAGGATGTGAGGATCGGTCAAGGCGCGTTTCAGCGTGTGATTCTCGGCGCGTAACCGTGCGGCGAACGTCGTCGCGTCGGCGTGCTCGACTTCGAGTCCGCCGGCGTCGAATTCGTCGAGTGCGTCCGCGCCCGCCACCACGTGAATCGACGCACGGCGTTTCGTGCCCGCTTCGGTCAACGCGAGCGTCCCGCCCGGGAAATCGAACAACGCAAGCGTAATCCGGCCCGGCGGGCGTTGACCGCGCGCGAGCCAGCGCAGGCGGCCGGCGATCATCAGGTGCACGACGATGAACGTCTCGCCTTCGAGCACCAACACGATCCGCTTGCCGAGCCGTCGCACGTCGAGGATCCGGCGACCGAACGTCGCCGACAGCGGCGGAACTGCGGTCCGTAGCACGAACGGATTCAGCGTGCGGACGTTTTCGAGCGGCCGGCCCGCAACGCGCTTGGCCAGCGCTTCACAGTAAACGTCGACGTCGGGCAGTTCAGGCATTCGACATTGGGGTCAGAGCAACAAGTCGACTTATTGCTCTGGCCCCGAAGTCGGGCGGACGCCGACACCGGTTGGCGCGTTCTGCCGATGCAGCGAACCCAAAAACTTGGCCATCATGGAGGGTCGTTGCACGTACGAAAGGACCCGACATGATCATCGATCGCGTTGCGCGCATCGGCGGCGCTCTGCTGCTCGGCGCGCTCATCGAGGGCGGTGCGCTCGCGCAGACGCCCGCGACCCCCGCCGTGCCCGCAGCGGGGCAGATGGGATATCTCAACGGCGGCATCGGCGAAGAACAGGCCGACCTGATGCGCGACATGAGCAGCCAGTTCCCGGTCCGGTTCACGTTCTCGCGGCACAACGGCACGCACAATACCGACGAGTTCGTCGCCGACGTGCGTCTTCGCGTCGTGGACAGCGCGGGCCAGACGGTGCTCAACCTCGCGCAACAGGGACCGATCTTCCTGCTGCGGCTGCCCGAAGGCGCGTACACGGTGGAGGCCGAGCACAACGGCGAGCTGAAGAGCCGGCGTTTCCAGGTCGTGTCGGGCCGGCATCAGGAAATCGCGTTCTCCTGGGCCGGGTAAAGGTTCACCGCCCGCGTTTGGCCGCGATGCGCATGCGCAGCGCATTCAGCTTGATGAAGCCGGCCGCGTCCTTCTGATCGTAGGCGCCGGCGTCGTCGTCGAACGTTGCGATCTTTTCATCGAATAACGAATCCGGCGAAGCACGCCCCGTGCATAGGACCGTGCCTTTGTAGAGCTTGAGGCGCACGGTGCCGTTGACGGGCGCCTGCGATGCATCGATCAAGCCTTGCAGCAACCGTCGCTCGGGGCTGAACCAGTACCCGTTGTAGATCATTCGCGCATAGCGCGGAGCGAGATCGTCCTTCAATGCCAGCACTTCGCGGTCGAGCGTGATCGATTCCATCGCTCGATGCGCTTTCAGCAGGATCGTGCCGCCGGGCGTTTCGTAGCACCCGCGCGATTTCATTCCGACGTAGCGGTTCTCGACGATATCGAGGCGACCGACGCCGTGGCGGCCGCCGATTTCGTTCAGCGCCTGCAGCACCGAGGCCGGCGACATCGGCTTGCCGTCGACCGCCGCGACGTCGCCCTGCCGGAACGTCAGTTCGACCGTCTGTGGCGCGTCCGGCGCGGCTTCGGGCGCAACGGTCATGCGCCACATCGATTCCTCGGGCGCGAAATCCGGGTCCTCGAGAATCCCGCCTTCGTAGCTGACGTGCAGCAGGTTCGCGTCCATCGAATACGGCGCGCCGCCGGTGCGCTTCTTGAAGTCCACCGGGATCGCGTGCGCGTCCGCGTACGCGAGGAGCTTTTCGCGCGACAGGAGATCCCATTCGCGCCACGGCGCAATGATGCGGATCCCGGGCGCGAGCGCGTACGCACCGAGTTCGAAGCGCACCTGGTCGTTGCCTTTGCCGGTCGCGCCGTGCGCGATCGCGTCGGCGCCCGTCGCCTGCGCGATCTCCACGAGGCGCTTGGCGATCAGCGGCCGCGCGATCGACGTGCCGAGCAGGTACTCGCCTTCATACACGGCGTTCGCGCGAAACATCGGAAACACGAAATCGCGGACGAATTCCTCGCGCAGGTCCTCGATGAAAATGTGCGCTGGAGGGATGCCGAGTTGCAACGCCTTCGCGCGCGCGGGTTCGACTTCCTCGCCTTGGCCGATGTCGGCCGTGAACGTGACGACCTCGCAGCCGTAGGTGTCCTGCAGCCACTTGAGGATCACCGACGTGTCGAGGCCGCCCGAGTAGGCGAGCACGACTTTGCGGACATCGCTCATCGTCAGTCGACCTTGAGACCGACCTTCTTGATCACCGGCGCCCAGCGCGCTGCCTCGCCGCTGATCAGCGAGCCGAATTCCTCCGGCGTCCCGCCGATCAGGTCGAACCCGAAGCCGTGCATCTTCTGCTGGACGTCGGGCTCCTTCAAGACCGCATTCATCGCTTCGTTCAGGCGCACGATGATCGCGCGCGGCGTATTGGCGGCGACGAGCACGCCGTTCCACGCGAGCGCCTCGAAGCCCGGATAACCGGATTCGGCGATCGTCGGCAGATCGGGCAACAGCGGGAAGCGCTTCGCCGTCGTCACGGCGATCGCCCGCAATGCCCCCGCCTGCACCTGCGCCTGCAGCGGCTGCATGACGGCGAAGATCATCTGCGTTTCGTTCTGCACCGTCGACTTGACCGCAGGCGGCGAGCCGTTGAACGGAACGTGCACGGCGTCGAAGCCCGCGACGCTCTTGAACAATTCCATGTTGAGATGCGAGGAACTGCCGTTGCCGACCGATGCGTAATTGAGTTTTCCGGGGTTCGCCTTCGCGTACGCGACGAGGTCCTTGACCGATTGCACGGGCAGCGATGCGTTCACCGCGAGCACGTTCGGCTGGCTCGACGTGATGATGACCGGCGCCAGGTCCTTCGCGACGTCGTAGGGCAGCTTCTGCAACAGCGGCGCGAACGACAGCGGGCCGTTGAACGCGAGCACCATCGTGTAGCCGTCGGGCGCGGAATGCGCAACCTCGGCGGTGGCGACCGTGCCGCCTGCGGCGGGCTTGTTCTCGACCACGACCGGCTGCCCGAGGCGGTCCTTGAGCTTGTCGGCGATCGTGCGGCCGAGTACGTCGATCGAGCTGCCGGCGGGCGCCGACATCAGGAACCTGATCGGCTTGTCGGGCCAGGTTTGCGCTCCTGCACCCGGCGCGGCAACCAGCGTCAGCGCCATGCAGGCGATTGCCGTGATTCGCTTCATCATCGTTACCCCCATGCCGATGGACGTCATCGTCGAAAGCTTCAGGACGCTTCGATGCGCCCGCAGACCAGGTATTCGAGCAGCGCCTTTTGCGCGTGCAGCCGGTTCTCGGCCTCGTCCCAGACGACGCTCTGCGGGCCGTCGATGACGTCTGCGGCCACCTCCTCGCCGCGATGCGCGGGCAGGCAGTGCATGAACAACGCATCGCGCCGTGCGTGCCGCATCAGGTCGGCGTCGACGCACCAATCCTCGAACGCGCGCTTGCGCTCTTCGTTTTCGGCCTCGAAGCCCATGCTCGTCCACACGTCGGTCGTGACGAGATCGGCGCCTTCGCACGCGTCCGCCGGATCGTCGCAGTACACGCAATGCCGCGCGTCCAGAAGGCGCGCAGGCAGCCGATACCCCGGCGGCGTCGAGACGCGGACGTTGAAGCCGAAGATCGGTGCGGCCTGCAGCCACGTCGCGCAGACATTGTTCGCGTCGCCGATCCACGCCACCGTGCGGCCGTCGATCGAGCCCCGATGTTCGACGTACGTATAGATGTCCGCGAGAATCTGGCACGGATGGTATTCGTTGGTGAGCCCGTTGATCACCGGCACGCGCGAATGCGCGGCGAAGCGCTCGATGATCGATTGCTCGAACGTGCGGATCATCACGACGTCGACCATCCGCGACACCACGCGCGCGACGTCCTCGATCGGTTCGCCCCGCGCAAGCTGCGTATCGCCGCGGTTCAGGTTGATCGCGATGCCGCCGAGCTGGTTCATGCCGGCTTCGAACGAGACACGCGTGCGCGTCGAGGCTTTCTCGAACACCATCGCGAGCGTGCGATCGCGCAGCGGCTGGTACAGGTCGTAGTTCTTGAAGCGCGTCTTGATCCAGCGCGTCCGCTCGAACAGGTGATCGAACTCGTCGCGGGAAAAATCGCCGAACTGGAGGAAATGCCGAGGCGGGGAGGCGACCATTCGGTCCGTCATGACCGCGCGGTCGCCCTGCGACCGCAAACGAAAAGTCTAGCACGCCGTGCAGCGGCAACGGGCCGCGCACCGCAGCTCGCAACGATCACGGCATGCACGCGTCCGTCGCAGCGTCCGTCGGAACGTCCGTCACGCGTCGGGCCGCGCCGACGTCGCAGCGAGCAGGATGCGATCGCGCCCCGCGTCTTTCGCCTCGTACAGCGCGCGGTCCGCGGCCTGCAGCAGGTCAGCGAACGTATTCCCGTGCGTGCCGAGCACCGCCACGCCGGCTGAAAACGTGAAGCCGCCGAGCGTCGCGCCGTTCCACGCAACGCGCAGGTCGCGCAATCGCGCGGCGAGGCTTGCGAGCGCCTTTTCGGCACCCCCACCGTCGGCGTCGGGCAGCACGATGCAGAATTCTTCCCCGCCGTAGCGGCAAACCACGTCGGCCGGGCGCAGTGACATCGGCAGCACACGCCCGATCTCGCGCAGCACCGCGTCACCTGCCGGATGGCCATGCCGGTCGTTGACGTGCTTGAAGTGATCGAGATCGACGAGCGCAAGCGCGAGCGGCGCTTGCCGCCGCTCCGCCGCCCCGATCAGTCCGGGCATCACCGAGTCGAGGTAGCGCCGGTTCAGGAGTTGCGTGAGCGGATCGTGCACGGCCTCGACGGCCAGTTGCGCCTGCAGCGCTTCTACCTGGATCATCTTGTGCGTCAGGTCCGCGTTGAGCCGCGCGAGCTCCTCGTTCAGCCGCTCGGTCTGCTGCCGCTGCGCGAGCGCGCGGTCCCGTTCGGCGCGCGCATGCGACAGCTCGTGCTGCACGCGGAGCAGGTAATACTTTGCGCTCGCGCGGTGTGACAGCCGCGCGGTCTGCGCGGCGAGCAGCCGGCGCGAACACGCATACGCGGACTCGAAATCGCGCTCGCTCGCGTGCAGCTCCGCGAGCCGTGCCCACGCCTTGCATTCGACGGGAAGGTAGCGCAACCGGTGCGCCGCCTCGGCCGCGGCACCGAGCCGCTCGATCGCGAGTCGCCGGTCGCCGCGTGCGTCGGCAACGACCGCGTCCGCCCAGCGGCTGTGCACTTCGTTGAAGCCACCGGGGAAATCGGCGTGGATCGCGCGCGCCGTATCGGCACACCG
>DASSEA010000138.1:0-7240 GCA_035696805.1 Casimicrobiaceae bacterium | reverse complement strand
GAGCAGGCGGTCTGGTGGGGCCGCGCCCGGCGCGAGGAGCTCGAGAATCGGCGCAAGGTCGAGGAGATCATCGACTTCCTCGAGATCCAGCACATCCGCAAGACGCCGGTCGGCCGCCTGCCCTACGGGCTGCAGAAGCGCGTCGAGTTGGCCCGCGCGCTCGCGGCCGAACCGTCGCTTCTGCTGCTCGACGAGCCGATGGCGGGAATGAACGTCGAGGAAAAGCAGGACATGTGTCGCTTCGTGCTCGACGTCAACGAGCAATACGGGACGACGATCGTGCTGATCGAGCACGACATGGGCGTCGTCATGGACATCTCCGATCGCGTCGTCGTGCTCGATTACGGGAAGAAGATCGGCGACGGCACGCCCGAGGAAGTGCGCAACAACCGCACGGTGATCGACGCGTACCTGGGGGTGGCGCATTGAGCTTCTTCTTCGAAGTCCTGATCGGCGGCCTCCTCGCTGGCGTGATGTACTCGCTCGTCGCGCTCGGTTTCGTGCTGATCTACAAGGCGTCGGGCGTGTTCAATTTCGCGCAGGGCGCGATGGTGTTCTTCGCTGCCGCGACGTTCGTCGGCTTGCAGCAGGACTACGGCATCAACTTCTGGCTCGCGCTGCCGATTGCGCTCGGCGTCATGGTGCTGCTGGGGCTCGCGACCGAGCGCGCGGTGCTGCGGCCGCTCGTCAACCAGCCGCAGATCGCGCTTTTCATGGCGACGATCGGCCTGACGTTCTTCATCGAAGGGTTGTCGCAGATGGTGTGGGGCGCGAACGTGCGCGGCCTCGATCTCGGGCTGCAGGACGAGCCGATCCAGTGGCTCACGGACAAGGCGGGCATCAACGTGTCCAAGTTCGACCTGACCGCAGCGGGCGTCGCCGCCGTGCTCGTGACGGTGCTGGCGCAGTTCTTCAGCCGCACCCGCATCGGCCGTGCGCTGCGCGCCGTTGCCGACGATCACCAGGCGGCACTCGCCGTCGGCATACCGTTGCAGCAGATCTGGGCCATCGTCTGGGGCGTCGCAGGCGCCGTCGCGCTGGTCGCCGGCCTGCTGTGGGGCGCGCGTAACGGCGTGCAGTTCGCGCTGACGTTCGTGGCGCTGAAGGCGCTGCCGGTGCTGATCCTCGGCGGCTTCGACTCGATCCCCGGTGCGATCGTCGGCGGGCTGATCATCGGCGCGTCGGAAAAGCTCGCGGAGGTCTATCTCGGGCCGCACGTGGGCGGCGGCATCGAGGGCTGGTTCCCCTACGTGCTCGCGCTCGCGTTCCTGCTGATCCGGCCCGAGGGCCTGTTCGGCGAGAAGATCATCCGGCGCATCTGATGCTCTACCGTGAAGCCGGCCAGTTCAAGACGTCGTACCAGGCGGACGCCGCGATCTTCCCGATCCGGCAGGACCTGATCGCCGTCTGGGCGCTCGTCGTCGTTGCGTTCGTCCTCGTCCCGCTGGTCGCAACGCCTTACATCGTCACCGGCATCCTGATCCCGTTCCTGATCCTGTCTCTCGCCGCGCTAGGGCTCAACATCCTGACCGGCTACGCGGGGCAGTTGTCGCTCGGCACGGCGGCCTTCATGGCGGTCGGCGCGTTCGCCTCGTTCAACTTCATCCTTCGCATCCCGGGGATTCCCGTGCTGCTGGCGTTCGCGGGCGGCGGCGTCATTGCCGCGCTGGTGGGCATGGTCTTCGGCCTGCCGAGTCTTCGCATTCGCGGCTTCTACCTGGCCGTCGCAACGCTCGCGGCGCAGTTCTTCATCCTGTGGTTCCTGACCAAGGTCGGCTGGGTCACGAACTACAACCCGTCGGGCGTGATCACCGCACAGCAGGTCGTGATCCTCGGGCATGCGTTCACGACGCCGATCGACAAGTACCTGCTCGTGCTCGGGATCGTCGCCGTCATGGCGCTCGCCGCGAAGAACATGACGCGCGGCAACGTCGGGCGTTCGTGGATGGCCGTGCGCGACATGGACGTCGCGGCCGAGGTGATCGGCATCCGGCTGATGCGCGCGAAACTGCTGGCGTTCGCCGTCAGTTCGTTCTATTGCGGCGTCGCCGGGGCGTTGTTCGCGTACGCGTATCTCGGCACGGTCGAGCCGGAAGCGTTCAGCCTCGACCTGTCGTTTCGCGTGCTGTTCATGGTGATCATCGGCGGCGTCGGCTCGATCCTCGGGTCGTTCCTGGGCGCCGCCTTCGTGACGCTCCTGCCCGTGCTGCTCAGCGTGAGCGTTCGGTTCCTCGATCGCAACCTCGGTTTGCAGATCGCCGAGAGCGCGATTTCGAACCTCGAACTGATGACCTTCGGCGGCCTGATCATCTTCTTCCTGATCGTCGAACCGCACGGACTCGCACGGTTGTGGCAGATCGGGAAGGACAAGCTGCGGTTGTGGCCGTTCCCGCACTGACACGCAGGGCCGTGGACGCCGCTCGCTAACGACCGACATTCATGCGTTGCCGCGCCTCGGCGCGAACGAGCGACGGGCCACGGGCGTAGTACGATGCAGGCTGGCTTCGGGGTCCGGCCGGACGGGCCGCCCGCGAGGACCGTTCGAAAATCGCTTGTTCAGGAGGAAAGGCGACATGAAAGGCATTCAATCGGCGTTGCTCGGCCTGGCGCTCTTTGCGGGAGCGACCGGCGCGCTCGCGCAGAGCGAACAGTTCATTCCGGTGCTGTCCTATCGCGTCGGGCCGTATGCCGCAGGCGGATCCGGCTATTACGGCGGCGCGATTGACTACTTCACGCTCGTCAACATGACGGGTGGCATCAATGGCGTGAAGCTCATGTGGGAGGAGTGCGAAACCGAGTACAACGCGTCGAAGGGCGTCGAGTGCTACGAGCGCCTGAAGAAGAAGAACGGCGGCGCCACGACCGTCGAGCCGCTGTCGACGGGCATCGCGTACGGGCTGTTCGATCGCGTCGCGCAGGACAAGATCCCGATGACGACCTTCGGCTACGGTCTCGCGAGTTCGGCCGACGGCCGCGTCTATGACTGGGTATTCCCGCTCGGCACGACGTACTGGGATCAGATGGCTGCGATGATCGCGTACCTCGGTCAGAAGGAAGGCGGCGTCGAGAAGCTCAAGGGCAAGAAGATCGCGTTCCTCTACCACGATTCCGCGTACGGCAAGGAACCGATCCCGGTGCTCGATGCGCTCGCTTCGCGTTATGGTTACGAGACGCTCAAGATTCCCGTCACGCCACCGGGCACGACGCAGGAATCGCAATGGCTGCAGATCCGCCAGGCGAAGCCCGACTACGTGATCGTGTGGACGTACGGCGTCATGAGCACCGTGTCGCTCAAGACGGCCGCGAAGACCGGCTATCCGCGCGACAAGCTGCTCGGCGTCTGGTGGGCAGGCTCGGAGGAAGACGTCGTCCCCGCGAGCGACGCGGCGAAGGGCTACGTCAGTGCGTCGTTCACTGCATCGGGAACCAACTTTCCCGTGATGCAGGACATCAAGAACAAGGTGTACGGCGCGAAGAAAGGCAATCTCGAGGATCCGAATCGCCTCGGCAACGTCATGTACACGCGCGGCGTCGTGTACGGGATGATCCTCGTCGAAGCGTTGCGCGTCGCGCAGAACCAGTTCGGCAAGGGCAAGGTGATGACGCCCGAGCAGCTGCGCTGGGGCCTCGAGCATCTGAATTTGACCGAAGCCCGGATCGCTCAACTCGGCGCGCCCGGGCTGTTCCCGCCGATCAAGACGAGCTGCAGCGATCACGAAGGCTCCGGCATGGTGAAGTTCCAGCGCTGGGACGGCACCGGATTCAAGCAGGTGACGCCGTTCATGGCCGGCGACCGCCAGCTGGTGCGCAAGATGGTGGAAGAAACCGCCGGCAAGTACGCGACCGAGAAGAAGATCGCGGTGCGCGACTGCGCGAAGGAAGGCTAGTCCGTTCGGCGTGCTCCCCGGTGCTGCCGGGGAGCACCGAAATTTGCACGATCGGAGCATCGCAACGGCTCGTTCGCAGCGTTCGTCGGCATGACGACACAACCGCAACCCACGCCGGCTGCATTCCTGTCGGTCAACAACATCGAGGTCATCTACGATCACGTGATCCTCGTGTTGAAGGGGGTGTCGCTCGACGTCCCCGAAGGCGGCATCGTGGCGCTGCTCGGCGCGAACGGCGCCGGCAAGACGACGACGCTGAAGGCGATTTCGAACCTGCTGCGCGCGGAACGCGGCGAAGTCACCAAGGGTACGATCGAATACCGGGGCGAGCGCATCGATCGGCTGACGCCGAACGACCTCGTCCGGCGCGGCGTGTGCCAGGTGATGGAAGGCCGCCACTGCTTTGCGCACCTGACGGTCGAGGAAAACCTGCTCACGGGCGCGTTCACGCGCAAGGGCTCGCGCGGCGACATCACGACCGCGCTCGACAAGGTCTATCACTATTTCCCGCGGCTCAAGCAGCGGCGGACGAGCCAGGCGGGCTACACGTCGGGCGGCGAACAGCAGATGACGGCGATCGGACGCGCGCTGATGGCGCACCCGGCGATGATCCTGCTCGACGAGCCGTCGATGGGCCTCGCGCCGCAGATCGTCGAGGAGATTTTCGAGATCGTCGGGGACCTGAATCGCAACGAGCGCGTGTCGTTCCTGCTCGCCGAGCAGAACACGCTGGTCGCGCTACGGCATGCGGGGTACGGCTACATCCTCGAGAACGGCCGCGTCGTCATGGACGGCGTCGCGAGCGAACTTGCGAAGAACGAGGACGTGAAGGAGTTCTACCTCGGGCTTTCGACCGCGGGCCGCAAGAGCTTTCGCGATGTCAAGCACTATAGACGACGCAAGCGCTGGCTCGCCTGAATCGACCGGCGTAAAGCTGCTGCGCGGGTCGATTGCTTCGTTGTGTGCTCGCTCGGCGCTCGCTGTACTAACATGTACTATCTCGCGCCTCGCTGCGCGCCGCCTCGCACTCGGCCCGCTCGCGACGCTTTCCGCTCGGTCGATGACGGTGGCCGATGACGGCGTAAAGCTGCTTCGCGGGCCGATTGCTGCCTATCCATGACCGAGCATTTCGACGCACTCGAGACGCGCGACCCCGAGGTCCGCGAACGCGAGCAGATGGCGCAGCTCGCGCGGCAGGTGGCTCATGCGAAATCGCACGCGCCCGCTTTCGGGCGCGTGCTGCGCGACGTCGACGCTGCGTCGATAACGTCGCGCGATGCGCTCGCGCAGCTCCCGGTCGTGCGCAAATCGGAGCTCGCGGAATTGCAGCGTGGAGAGAGACCGTTCGGCGGGCTCGCGTCGACCGCGTGGGGACGCGCCCGTCGCGTGTTCGCATCGCCGGGGGGCATCTACGAGCCCGAGGGCGCAGTGGCGGATTACTGGCGACTTGCGCGGGCGCTGTTCGCGGCCGGATTTCGCGCCGGCGATCTCGTGCACAACTGCTTCTCGTACCACCTGACGCCCGCCGGGTCGATGCTCGAAACGGGCGCGCATGCGCTCGGTTGCACGGTGTTCCCGGGCGGCGTCGGTCAAACCGAGCAGCAGGTGGCCGTGATGGCGGACCTGCAACCGGACGGCTACGTCGGAACGCCGTCGTTCCTGCGCATCATCCTGGATCGCGCCGCGGAGTCTGGCATCGCGTTGCCGAGCCTCAAAAAGGCGCTCGTTTCTGCAGAGCCCTTTCCGCCGTCGCTGCGCGATTCGTTCAAGGCGCGCGGCGTCGACGGTTATCAGGTGTACGCGACGGCCGACGTCGGAACGATCGCCTACGAGACAGCGGCGCGTGAGGGGCTCGTCGTCGATGAAGGCGTGCTCGTCGAGATCGTGCGTCCGGGGACCGGCGACCCGGTCGAACCTGGCGAGGTCGGCGAAGTGGTGGTGACGATGCTCGCCAACGTCGACTATCCGTTGATTCGCTTTGGCACCGGGGACCTGTCCGCGATGCTAGCCGGCACGTCGCCGTGCGGACGCACCAACCAGAGGATCAAGGGCTGGCTTGGGCGCGCCGACCAGACGACGAAGGTGAAGGGAATGTTCGTGCATCCGGCGCAGGTCGCCGCCATCGTCAAGCGGCATCCCGAAGTGCGGCGCGCGCGCCTCGTCGTCGACAACCCCGGCGGCGCCGACCGCATGGTGCTCCACGTCGAAACCTGCGGCGTCGACGCGCCGATGGCGCAGGCGATCGTCGATTCGATCCGCGAAATAACCAAGCTGCGCGGTGACGTCACGTTTCGCGCCGTCGACGAGCTGCCGAACGACGGCAAGGTGATCGACGACCTGCGCAAATTGGAATAGCGCGGCGACCGTGATCCGGATCGATCGCCCGCGTCACGACCCACGATGAACGCCACGCATTCCGGCGAGCGCGCCGATCCGCTGACCCCGCTGCACGACGAGACGCTGCGCAGCATCGCGGCGTCAGGCGTCATTCGAACGTACCCGCGCAACACGGTGCTCATCAACGAGGGTGACGTCGGCGACGCGCTGTACGTGCTGCTGTCCGGGCGGGTCAAGGTGTTTTCCGGCAACGAGGCGGGGCGTGAGTTCATCATCGACTTCCATGGCCCCGGCGAATACGTCGGCGAAATGTCGCTCGATGGCGCACCGCGGTCGGCATCGGTCATGACCGTCGAGCCGACGACCTGCGCAGTCGTCAGTCGCACGCAGTTGCGCGACTTCGTGCTCGCGCATCCCGACTTTGCGATGCATCTGATCGAGCGCCTGATCCATCGCGTGCGCGTCACCACCAGCAACCTGAAGAGCCTCGCGCTCTCCGACGTCTACGGGCGGCTCGTGCGCCTGCTGAACGCCCTCGCACAGGAGGCCGACGGCCGGTGGGTCGTGCCGGAGCGGTTGACGCAGCAGGACATCGCCGATCGTGTGGGCGCGTCGCGCGACATGATCGGCAAGCTGCTGAAGGATCTCGTCGCCGGCGGCTACCTTTCGGTCGAGGAGCGCACGATCACGATTCTCAGGAAGTTGCCGACAGGCTGGTAGCGCGAGACTTTGGGGTCAGAGCAATAAGTCGCGCGGTACACGGTTCGACGCTGTCGCACAGGTGATCGCGCGACTTATTGTTCTGACCCCAAAGTCGCAGCCGCCGCGCGACTTATTGCTCTGACCCCAAAGTCGCAGTCGCCGCGCGACCTATTGCTCTGACCCCAAAGTCTCCTACGTGTCGATGCCGCCGAAGCAGACGTACTTCACCTCGACGAATTCCTCGACGCCGTACTTCGATCCCTCGCGGCCGAGTCCCGACTGCTTCATCCCGCCGAACGGCGCCACTTCGGTGG
>DASSEA010000137.1:0-6742 GCA_035696805.1 Casimicrobiaceae bacterium | reverse complement strand
GTGCGCGTCGCAGCGGTCGGTACGCGACGCGCTCGAGTGCGAAGCCGATCGCCATGCAAGCGGGAATCGCGACCAGTGTGCCCGCAATGACGATCGCGAGCGGGGGCCAGCCGAGGTTCGCGCCGAGCAAGGCATTGATGACGGTCAGCGCGATCATCGCGCCGAGCATCACCACTTCGCCGTGCGCGAAGTTGATCAGCTGGATGATGCCGTACACCATCGTGTACCCGAGCGCGACGATCGCGTACACGCTGCCGAGCGTCAGCCCGTTCACGAGCTGCTGGAGAAAGATATCCAAGCGATGCGATGCGAAAGGGCGCTCGAGGAGCGCGGTGACGGATTGTGCGGGCAGCCGGCGGCTTCCGGCAACCTCTGCGGTGAGTCACGCAAAAACGGCGCCCGCAGGCGCCGTCTTTGTGACACGAATGCGCGTTACTTCTTGGGTGCGGGCGCCATCGCGGGTGCCATCGCCGGCGCAGCGGGTGCTGCGGGCGCGGCTGCCTGCGTGTCGCCGCCGATCTTCGTCGACTTGCCGGCCTTGATGATCGCGACGGGGTCGACCTTGCCGCCCTTCATCTGGAAGATCGTGATTTCGGCGTCCTTGCGGTCGCCTTTCTCGTCGAACTCGATGTGTCCGGTGGCGCCGTCATAGCTGATCTTGTGCAATTCCGGCAGGTACTTCGCGGGGTCGGCCGAGTCGGCCTTTTGCATCGCGGCGATCAGCACGTTCGTGCTGTCGTAGAAGTAGGGCGCGTACTGCTTGATTTCGCCGAACTTCGCGTTGAACGCATCGACGAACGTCTTCGACGACATCTGCGTCGGAATGCCGGCCTGCGAGCAGATCATGCCTTCGGCCGCCTTGTCGCCGGCCAGCTTGTTCATCTCGGACGTGCACGCGCCGTCGCCGTACGCGAACGTGGCCTTGATGCCGAGTTCGCGCGCCTGCTTCAGCATCGGACCGCCGGTCGCGTCCATGCCGCCGTAGAAGACGGCATCCGGATTGCGACCCTTGATCTTGGTCAGGATCGCCTTGAAGTCGGTCGCCTTGTCGTTGGTCTTTTCGCGCGTGACGATCTGCACGCCTGCGGCCTTCAGCGTCTTCTCGACCTCGTTGGCGAGACCTTCGCCATAGGCCGTCGCGTCGTCCGCGATGGCGACCTTCTTGAGCTTCAGCTCGTTCGCGATGTACGCGGCGATCGCCGGGCCCTGCTGGTCATCGCGCGCAACCGTCCGGAAGATCGTCTTGAAGCCCTGCTCGGTGAGCTTGGGATTCGTCGCGGAGCCCGAGATCATCGGCAGGCCCGCCTGGTTGTAGACGGC
This sequence comes from Casimicrobiaceae bacterium, assembly GCA_035696805.1. Taxonomy (GTDB): domain Bacteria; phylum Pseudomonadota; class Gammaproteobacteria; order Burkholderiales; family Casimicrobiaceae; genus VBCG01. The sequence goes on along the minus strand of DASSEA010000137.1, from coordinate 5,422 downwards.
CGAGGCCGGGATCGACACGCCCGAGTTCAGGTGACCGACGACGCCGGCGACCTTCGCGTCGACGAATTTCTGGGCGATCGTCGGGCCGAGCTTCGGGTCCGCCTGATCGTCTTCGCTCATCATCTCGAACTTGACGACCTTGCCGCCGAGCTTGATCTTCTTCGCGGTCGCTTCGTCGACGGCGAGGTGGACGCCGTTCTCGTCGTCCTTGCCCAGGTGCGCGATGCCGCCGGTCAGCGGCCCCGCGTGGCCGATCTTGACGGTGATCGTTTCCTCGGCGGGCGCGGCCGGCGTGGCGGCGGGAGCGGCCGCGGTGGTCTTCGGCGCGGCGGCCTGCTTGGGTTCTTCCTTGCTGCAGCCGTAGACGCCAAATACCGCAGCGGCGACGAGCGTCAGGCCGATCGTACGGGACGGAATCCTCTGAATGCCATGCATTGGTAATCTCCGGCGGGCGGGAAAAAAACGATAACGTAGCATTATGAAGCGCCGCTTTCGGGGGTGTCAATGAACCGCGGCGACGGGTGCTCGAGGCGTTCCGGCGCCGTGTCGACGACGTGCGTTCCATCGGACGCCGGCGCATTTCATCGCACGTCGGTTGCCCCGGCGTTCGAGTACGCTTATCGTTCGCCGCTTTCTAGCTGAATCCGGCGCCGGGGGCCCGCGCATCCAATGCGGGTGCGGCGGCCATGAAGCGTTCGCGCCGATCGCGCGGGCGCCGCGCATTCACGAAACGCGTCCTACAGGGCGCGAGGGGATCTCGATGACTTTCCGGATGACCCGTCGGCGCGTGATCGTCGGCCTGGTCGTGCTGACGTTGATTGCCGGGCTCGGCGGCGCTGCAGTGTTTCGCGCCTCCAAGCGCAACACTGGCCCGGATCCGGCAACTGCCGCGCCGGTGGCGCTGCAGTTCGCACCGGCTGATCTCGCGTACGTCGAGAGCACCGCGCTCGCCCGCTGGCTGCCGGTGTCGGGCACGCTGCAGCCGGTGTACCAGGCGGTCGTGAAGGCCAAGGTGGCCGGCGACCTCGCGAATTTCACGGTTCGCGAAGGCGAAGCCGTTCGGGCCGGCCAGAAGATCGGGCACGTCGTATCGGCCGATCTCGAATCGCGGCTCGTCGATCGCGTCGGCGCGGTCGAAAGCGCGCGTGCGCAACTCGCCCTCGCCGAGAAGACGCGCACGATGAACGTGCGCCTTCTGAACGACAGGTTCATCTCGCAGAACGCGTTCGACAGTACGGAATCGTCGTTCAACGTTGCGCGGGGCAACCTCAAGTCCGCCGAGGCGCAGGTGCAGCTCGCCCGAAATGCGTTGCGCGATGCCGACGTCGTCGCACCGCTGTCGGGCATCGTCGCCAAGCGCCACGTGCAACCCGGCGAGAAAGTCGCGATCGAGGCGCCGATCGTCACTATCGTCGACCTGCAGACGCTGGAAGTGCAGGCGATGGTGCCGGCGATCGACGTACCCGAATTGCGGCTCGGCATGCCGGTCGAACTCGCCGTCGACGGCTTCGGCGAGCGCCGCTTCCAGGGCCGCATCGAGCGCATCAACCCGTCGACCGAGCCCGGCACGCGCGCGATCCTCGTCTACGTCGGATTGCCGAATCCGGATGCGACGCTTCGGAGCGGGATGTTTTCGACCGGCCGCATCGGACTCGTCGCGAGCGCCCCTGCGCCGACGCTTCCGCTCGCCGCCGTGCGCAGCGAGGCGGGGCAGTCGTACGTGTGGATGATCGACAACGGCAAGCTCGTGCGGCGCATTGTCACCACCGGGCGCCGCGACGAAACGAACGGCCGCATCGAGATCAAGACGGCGTTGCCTGCGCAGATGCCCGTGCTCGCCGCGCGCTTCGACAATCTCAAGGAGGGTGCGCCGGCGCTGGTGAAGGCGCCCACGTCGTCGCAGAGCGCGACGCGAAACAGGCCCGGCGGGGCAGGCTGACTTTGGGGTCAGAGCAATAAGTCGACTTATTGCTCTGACCCCGGTGGATTTCGAACATGTGGATCACCCGCGTTTCGATCAGGAATCCCGTTTTCGCGACGATGGTCATGGTCGCGATCACGGTGCTCGGCGTCTTTTCGTACCTGCGGCTCAAGGTCGAGCAAATGCCCGACGTCAGCCTTCCGTTCGTGTACGTCCAGACCGTCTACCCGGGCGCGGCGCCCGAGGCGGTCGAGGCCGACGTCACCAAGCCGATCGAATACGCCGTCAACCAGATCTCGGGCGTCAAGCGGATTTTCTCGAACTCGCGCGAGGGGCGCAGCGATGTCTTCGCCGAATTCCGGCTGTCGACGAACGTGCCGCAGGCGGTGCAGGACGTCCGCGACCGCATCGCGACGATTCGCTCGAGCTTCCCGCGCGATGTCAAGGACCCGCAGGTCTTCCGCGTCGAGAACGAGAACAGCCAGCCCGTCGTTTCGCTCGCGTTGATGTCGCAGACGACCGGCCTGCGCGAGCTGACGTCGCTGACCGACCAGACGATCGTCAAGGTCCTCGAGAACCTGCCGGGCGTTGCGCGCATCGACATCAACGGACGCGTGACGCGGCAGATCCTGATCCAGGTTAAGCCGGACGCGCTGACGTCGCTCGGCCTCGGCGTCGACCAGGTGATCGCAGCGATTCGCGAAGCGAACCAGGACGTGCCGGCCGGCCGCATCACCAAGGGCGCAAGCGACGCCGTCGTGCGCGTCGAGGGCAAGATCAAGGATCCGACGCAGTTCGGCCGCATCATCGTCGCGCAGCAGGGCGGCGGCGCGATCTACCTGAACCAGGTCGCCGACGTCATCGACGGCGAAAAGGAACAGGACTCGATCTCGCGGATCAACGGCCACGCGGCGATCACCCTCGACATCCAGAAGGCACAGGACGCGAACATCGTCGAAACGGGTCGCAACGTCGTCGCCGCGGTCAACGACCTGAAGGCGCGACTTCCATCCGACGTCGAGCTGCGCGTGACGTTTTCGCGCGGCGACCAGGTCGAGAACGCGGTGAATCGCGTCAAGAGCACGATCGTCGAGGGCGCGTTCCTCACGGTGCTGATCGTGTTCTTCTTCCTGCACAGCTGGCGCAGCACGATCATCACGGGACTCACGCTGCCGCTCGCCGTCGTGGCGACGTTCGTCGCGCTGTACGCGTTCGGCTTCACGCTCAACTTCCTGACGCTGATGGCGCTGTCGCTCACCATCGGCCTCCTGATCGACGATGCGATCGTCGTGCGCGAGAACATCGTCCGCCACGTCGCGATGGGCAAGGACCACGCGCGGGCAGCGCGCGAAGGCACCGACGAGATCGGGCTCGCCGTGATGGCGACGACGTTCGCGATCGTCGCCGTGTTCGTCCCCATTGCGTTCATGAGCGGGCTGATCGGTCGCTTCTTCTTCCAGTTCGGCGTCGCCGTGTCGGTCGCGGTGCTGGTGTCGCTGTTCATCAGCTTCACGCTCGACCCGATGCTGTCGTCGGTATGGCCCGATCCGCCGGAGCAGCGCTTCGCGCGCGCGCCGTGGCTCGGCCGCATCATGGATCGCGTCGAGCGTGGCATCGAATGGGTGCACCGCGTGTATGGCGACGTGCTCGCGTGGGCGCTCGGGCATCGCAAGTCGGTGCTGGCTATTGCGCTCGTCACGTTCTGCGCGAGCTTCGCGATCGTCCCGCTGGTCGGCACCGAGTTCATCCCCGAGGTCGACCAAGGCTTGATCTCGTTGCGCCTCAACACGCCGGTCGGATCGAGCCTGGAGTACTCGAATGGCAAGGTCGCCGAGGCCGAGGAAACGCTGAAGCAGTTTCCCGAGATCGCGCTCGCGATGACGACGGTAGGCACCGAGGACGGCCGCAATTACGCGCGCGTCAACTTGAAACTCGTCGACGCGAACGCGCGCAAGCGCTCGCAGAAGGACCTCGAGCGCGCGATCCGCGCAGCGCTGAAGCCGATCCCGGGAATCGAGCTCACCTTCGGTTTCGACCGGCCGATCTGGTTCAACCTGCTCGGGCCGGATCCCGACACGCTGGCCAGACTCTCCGGCGAATTCGCCGCGAAAGTCGCCAAGGTGAAGGGCATTGCCGACCTCGAAACGTCCGACAAGGCGGCGAACCCTGCGTTGTCGATCCGCCTGAACAACGCGGCTGCCTCGGACCTCGGCGTCACCGTGCAGCAGGTGGGCGCGACGGTGCGGCCGCTGATCGCGGGAGACACGATCAGCTACTGGCTCGGACCCGACGGACAGAACTACGAAGTCAACGTGCAGCTATCGCGCGATCGCAGGCAGCTCGCGTCGGACCTCGGCAACCTGTACCTGACGACGAACAAGCGCGGTCCCGATGGGCAGATGCGCATGGTGCCGCTGCGCCAGGTCGCCGATCTCGTCGAGTCGACGAGCCCGCAGATCATCAAGCGCCAGGACCTGCAGCGTCGCGTCGGCATCTACGCGAACGTCGAGGGGCGCCCCGCCGGCGATGTCGGCACCGACGTGCAGAAGATCGCGAAGGACATGACGCTGCCGCCTGGCTACCGCTTGCAGGCCGCGGGTCAGCAGCAGGACATGCAGGAGTCCTTCCAGGCGGCCGTGGCTGCGCTCGGCCTCGCGATCATCTTCATCTACTTGATCCTGGCGTCGCAGTTCGCGAGCTTCACGCAGCCGATCGCGATCATGGCGTCGCTGCCGTTTTCGCTGATCGGCGTGTTCCTGGCCTTGCTGCTTACCGGAACGACGCTCAACATCTTTTCGATCATCGGCTTCATCATGTTGATGGGGCTCGTCACGAAGAACGCGATCCTGCTCGTCGATTTCGCGAACCGGTCGCGACGTGCGGGCGCGTCGTTGTCGAATGCGCTGCTCGCCGCGGGCCAGGTGCGATTGCGGCCCATCCTGATGACGACCGCGGCGATGATCGGCGGCATGCTGCCGCTCGCGCTCGGGCTCGGCGACGGCGGTGAACAACAGGCGCCGATGGGTCGCGCGATCATCGGCGGCGTCATCACGTCGACGCTCTTGACGCTGATCGTCGTGCCGGTGATCTACACGTATCTCGACGCGTGGTCGCAGCGGCGGATCGCCCGAAAGCAGGCGCGCGCGGCGAGAATCGACGGTCGCGAGGATGTCGCAGCCACACAGGGAGCGAGCGATTAGGCGTTAGGATCGAGGATGAATCCACGCGCCTTCATCCTCTATCCCGCAGTCGCGCTGACCGTTGCCGCCTGTAACAGCGCGCCGCCGGCGGGTTTTCCTGGCTACGTGGAAGGCGAATACGTGCGCGTCTCCGCACCCCTGTCCGGCACGCTGCTGCAACTCGCGGTCGAACGCGGCACGCAGGTCGCGAAGGACGCGCCGCTGTTCACGCTGGAAAGCGAGCAGGAGCGCGCCGCGCGTGCCGAAGCCGAGGCGCGCGTGCGACAGGCGCAGGCGGCCCTCGCGAACCTCGAAAAGGCGC
>DASSEA010000136.1:0-14764 GCA_035696805.1 Casimicrobiaceae bacterium | reverse complement strand
CGCGACCCCACCCGCGGACGGCACTGCGATCGTCCAACCGCCTTCCCAGGGGGCCACGCTCCCCGGGCAGGCGCCGCTGGCCTTGGGGCATACGTGGACGCGGCCGCCACGCTTGACCGCTTCGCTGCGGGCACGATCGAGCGCATGCAGCAGTGCGTCAGCGCGTTCCTGGAGTTGCTGCTCGGCCACCCATGCCCCGACGCCCGGCGCCCCGAGCCCGAGCAGCAAGCCGGTGATCGCGAGCGCGACCAGCAACTCGACGAGCGTGAGACCGGTGGAGGAAGCGTTCATGGGATTGGCGACGGTTCGTCAGGCAGGCGCGCAGCGGACGAGCCAGTCTAGACGGGGGCCCGCCGTGGGGGCGATCGGCGAATTGGCCTAGTCCATCGGGTGCATTGACGTCCCGACCCTGCGCTATTGACAGCGGATATTTGAGGTCTAAACTATTTGTGGGGGATCGCCCGGCCGGGCGACAAAAAAACAATGCGCATCGTCTGTGTCGGTGGGGGACCGGCGGGACTGTATCTCGCCCTGCTCTTGAAGCGGGCAGACGAGCGGCACGTCGTGCGTGTCGTCGAGCGCAACCGGCCCTACGATACCTTTGGCTGGGGCGTGGTCTTTTCGGACCAGACGCTCGGCAACCTCGCGGCGGCGGATCCCGAATCGGCGGAGCAGATCGTCCAGTCGTTCAATCGCTGGGACGACATCGACGTTCATTACAAAGGCCGCACGATCACGTCGGGCGGCCACGGCTTCTGCGGAATCGGTCGCAAGCGGCTGCTCAACATCCTCCAGCATCGCTGCGAGGCACTCGGCGTCGAGCTCGTGTTCGAGACCAACGTCGACGACGAGTGCGCGCTTGCGGACGACTTTCATGCCGACATGATCGTGGCGGCAGACGGCATCAACAGCCGTTTGCGTGAGCGCTACGCCGCGTCGTTTCGCCCGGATATCGATCTTCGCCGTTGCCGATTCGTGTGGCTCGGCACGAAGAAGCGTTTCGATGCGTTCACGTTCGCGTTCGAAAAGACATCGCACGGGTGGTTCCAGGCGCACGCCTACCAGTACGATGGCGACACGTCGACGTTCATCGTCGAAACGCCGGAGGAGGTCTGGCGGGCGGCAGGCATCGACCGCATGTCGCAACAGGAAGGGATCGCATTCTGCGAACGGCTGTTCGCGCGCTATCTCGACGGAAACCCCCTGCTGTCGAATGCGGCGCATTTGCGGGGTTCGGCGATCTGGATCCGCTTCCCGCGCGTCATCTGCGCATCGTGGACGCACTGGACGCGGATCGGCCAGCGCGACGTTCCGATCGTGCTGATTGGCGATGCGGCGCACACGGCGCATTTCTCGGTGGGATCCGGGACCAAGCTGGCACTCGAGGACGGCATCGCGCTGTCCGGCGCGCTGCGCGAGCAGCCCGATACACGCGCAGCGCTCGCTGCGTACGAGGGCGAGCGGAGCGTCGAGGTCCTGAAGCTCCAAAACGCTGCGCGCAACTCGACCGAATGGTTCGAGCACGTCGATCGCTACACGTCGTTCGAAGCGTTGCAGTTCGCATACAGCCTGCTGACGCGCAGCCAGCGGATTTCGCACGAAAACCTGCGCCTGCGCGACGCGGGCTTCGTGTCGCGTGCCGAGCGCTGGTTCGCCGAGCGATCACAGGCGAGGCCCGCCGCCACGCGTCCGCCGCCGCCGATGCTGACGCCGTTCACGCTGCGCGGTTTGACGCTTCCGAACCGTGTGGTGGTGTCGCCGATGGCGCAGTACTCGTGCGTCGATGGCTGCCCCGACGATTATTACCTCGTGCACATCGGCAGTCGCGCGCACGGCGGCGCGGGCCTCGTGTTCACCGAAATGACGTGCGTCGCGCCCGACGCGCGGATCAGCCCGGGCTGCGCGGGCCTCTACAACGACGCGCATGTCGCGGCATGGCGGCGGATCGTCGACTATGTGCACACGCGTACGCGTGCGTGCATTGCGCTGCAACTCGGCCATGCGGGGCCGAAGGGGTCGACGCAACTCGGCTGGGAGGACGCCGACGAGCCGCTTGCCACCGGCAACTGGCCGCTCATTGCGCCGTCTGCTCTCGCCTACGGCGAACGCAACCAGGTGCCACGGGCAATGACGCCGGACGACATGAAGCGCGTGAAGAACGCGTTCGTCGCTGCGACGCGTCGCGCCGTCGAATGCGGCTTCGACTGGCTCGAGCTCCACTGTGCGCATGGCTACCTGTTATCGGCATTCCTGTCCCCGCTCACGAACCTTCGCACCGACGAATACGGCGGTTCGCTCGCGGGTCGCTGTCGCTATCCGCTCGAGGTGTTTCGCGCAATGCGCGACGTCTGGCCGCAAGATCGGCCGATGTCGGTGCGCATCTCGGCGCATGACTGGGCACCGAACGGCAACACGCCCGACGATGCCGTCGAGATCGCACGTCTGTTCAAGGCGGCAGGCGCCGACCTGATCGACGTGAGCTCGGGTCAGACGACGCGCGACGCGCGCCCGGTGTATGGGCGCATGTACCAGACACCGTTCGCCGATCGCATCCGCAACGAGGCCGGCATCGCGACGATGGCGGTTGGCGCCATCTTCGAGCCCGATCACGTCAACAGCATCCTGATGGCGGGGCGCGCCGATCTGTGTGCGCTCGGGCGGCCGCATCTCGCGGACCCCTACTGGACGCTGCACGCGGCGGCCGCGCTCGGGTACCCGGACATCGAATGGCCCGTGCAGTATCGACAAGGCAAGACGCAGCTCGAGCGGAATCTCGCCCGCGCCGCCGCGATGGCGAACGAGAAGCCGGAGGCGAACGGATGAGCACAACGGGTCGGGTGAGCGCGGCGGCCGAGGCCCGAGACGGCGCCAAGGCCGGTACGCGCGGCGCCGCGCGATCCATGCCTTCCGGGAACGCACCCGCGAGCGCGCCCTTCGCCGGCCTACGCGCTGTCATCACCGGTGGCGCCGGGGGCATCGGATTCGCGATCGCAGAGCGCCTGGACGCGATGGGCGCATCGACGGCGCTGATCGGACGCGATGGAGCCAAGCTCGATGCGGCGGTGCGGCGACTCGGCAGCGAACGCCGTCATGAAGCAATCGTATGCGACGTCGGCGACAGCGAAGCGGTGAACGCCGTATTCCGCAGGCTGGACGACGACGATCGGACTCCGCATATTCTGGTCAACAACGCCGGCCGCGCACACAGCGCGAGCCTCGCTGCGCTGTCCGACGACGCATGGGATGAAGCGTTGCGCGTCAACCTGACCGGAACGTTCCTTTGCACGCGCGCGGCAATGCCCGCCATGCTCGCGCTGCCGATCGGGCGGGTCGTCAACATCGCGAGTACGGCGGGGCTGATCGGGTACCCCCACGTCGCTGCTTACTGCGCCGCGAAGCACGGCGTCGTCGGTCTTACGCGAGCGCTCGCGCTCGAGTTTGCGCGTTCGTCGGTAACGGTGAATGCGATCTGTCCCGGCTACACGGAAACGGCGATCGTGACCGATGCGGTCGCAAGCATTGCGCGCGGAACGGGCCGCACGGAAGCGGAGGCGCGCGAGGCGCTCTTGAAACGAAATCCGCAGCGGCGTCTGGTCGAGCCGGCGGAGGTGGCGGCTGCCGTGGCATGGCTATGCATGCCCGAGTCCCAGTCGATCAATGGACAGGCAATTTCTGTGTCCGGTGGCGAGGTGATGACAGGATGAGCACCGTGCTCGATGTGCCCCGTGTCGACGCTGTGCCGCGGGTGGCTGAAGATGCGCATGTTTCGCTGCGTCTGTGGTTGCAGCTTCTGGCGTGTTCCGCGCTGATCGAACGACACGTGCGCGAACGGTTGCGTGACCGCTTCGACATCACGCTGCCGCGCTTCGACATGATGGCGCAGCTCGATCGCGAGCCGAAGGGCCTCAAGATGAGCGAGCTGTCGCGCCGGTTGATGGTGACGGGAGGCAATGTCACGGGGCTCACCGATCAGCTCGTTGCGGAGGGCCTGGTCATGCGCCGCGGCATTCCCGGCGACCGGCGTGCGTACAACATTCGCCTGACGCCCAAAGGCAAGCGGCAATTCGACGCGATGGCGGTCGAGCACGAAGCGTGGATCGTCGAGTTGCTGGCTGAAGTGCCGGCCGCAACGCGCGAGGCCATGCACGAATCGCTCGCGCAGCTCAAGATCGCGCTCGCGACACGTCTTGCGTCGCGAAGCGAGCCCCACGCGGAGTGAGGCGTTGCAACGCACGCATCTCGAATGGCCGTTCTTCGACGCGACGCACCGCGCGCTCGCGGCCGACGCCGATCGATGGGCGATTGGCGCGGTCCAGCGACGCAACACCGAAGCCGAGATGCGGTCACCGCACGGCAGCGGTCACCGCGATGACTACGTCGAAGCGAACGTCGACGCCATCTGTCGTCGCCACGTGGCGTCGCTCGGCGCCGCGGGCCTCCTGCGTCATTGCGTGCCGGCGCGCTTCGGTGGCGCGTCGCCGCGTGTCGACTCGCGCGCGCTGTGCGTGATGCGCGAAACCCTCGCATGGCACGACGGCCTGGCCGACTTTGCGTTCGCGATGCAGGGCCTCGGCGCAGGTCCGATTGCGCTCGCGGCCGAAGGGACGGAACACCCTGCGGCGGTGTGGCTCGAGAAGGTCGCGCAAGGACGCGCCATTGCCGCGTTTGCGCTGTCCGAGCCCGACGCGGGGTCCGATGTCGTCGCAATGACGACGCGGGCCGTTCGCGACGGCGCCGGCTGGCGCATCGACGGCTGCAAAACCTGGATATCCAATGGCGGCATCGCGGACTTCTACTGCGTGTTTGCGCGAACGGGCGACGAGCCGGGGTCACGCGGTATCTCGGCGTTCGTCGTTCCGGCCGACGCTCCGGGCCTCACCGTCGCGCAGCGGATCGATGTCATTGCGCCGCATCCGCTTGCGCGCCTGGAATTCGAGGGATGTCGAATCGGATCCGATGCGTTGCTCGGCAGTCCCGGTGAAGGGTTCAAGCTCGCGATGCGCACGCTCGATATCTTTCGCGCGGCGGTCGGCGCGGCCGCGGTGGGCTTCGCACGGCGCGCGCTCGACGAAACGATCCGCCACGCCCGTTCGCGCAGGATGCAGGGCGGGACGCTCGGCGAGCGCGACGTTGCGCGTTCGATGCTGGGCGAGATGGCGGCGGACGTCGATGCCGCCGCGTTGCTCGTGTATCGGGCCGCCTGGACACGCGACGTGAGGCGCGGCCGCACGACGTCGGAAGCGGCGATGGCCAAGCTCGTGGCGACCGAGTTCGCGCAGCGCGTGATCGACAACGCCGTACAACTTCACGGTGCGCGCGGTGTCGCGCGCGGCGAACCCGTCGAGCGCCTTTACCGCGAGATTCGCGCGTTGCGGATCTACGAGGGCGCGACCGAAGTGCAGAAGCTCATCATCGGACGCGAACTCCTGCGCACGCCGACGGCGTCCGAGTCCAAGGCGGCAGCGCAATGACGGCGAGCGCCCACGTCGACACCTTCGCGCGGGACAACCTGCCGCCGAACGACGCGTGGCCGGACCTGGTCTTCGAGCTGCCGGAGCTTCAGTATCCGGCGCGAATGAATTGCGCGACCGAACTTCTCGACCGTGCGCTCGAGCATGGGTTCGGCGACCGCATCGCCATCGTGTCACCCGAGGGTGTGCGCTGGACGTACGCCGAGCTGCTGGCACAGGCGAACCGGATCGCGCACGTGCTCGTCGAGGACATGGGGGTCGTTCCCGGCAATCGCGTCCTGCTGCGCGGTGCGAACACGCCGGCGATGGCGGCGTGCTGGTTCGCCGTGATCAAGGCCGGTGGCATCGCGGTCGCGACGATGGCGCTTTTGCGCGCGAAGGAATTGACCGACATCGTCATCAAGGCGCAGGTCTCGCATGCGCTCTGCGACGCGCGGCTGGCCGACGAACTCGACGCCGCGCGTCCGGCATGCCCGACGCTGCGTAACGTCATGCATTTCGCATCCGCAGCCGATGATGGCGTGGAGGCGCGTGCGCGAAACAAGCCCGCCACGTTCGCGAACGTGGATACGGCGGCGGACGACACGGCACTGATCGCCTTCACGTCGGGAACGACCGGGCAACCGAAGGGGACGATGCATTTCCATCGCGACGTCATGGCCGCGTGCGATTGCTGGCCGCGGACGATCCTTCGCGCGACCGCCGACGATCTGTTCACCGGCAGCCCGCCTCTTGCGTTCACGTTCGGGCTCGGCGGCCTGCTGCTGTTCCCCATGCGCATCGGCGCGTCGACGTTGCTGGTCGAGCGGCCCGCGCCGGACGCGTTGCTCGAAGCCGTGGCGAAGCATCGCGCGACGGTGTTGTTCACGGCGCCGACGTCGTATCGGGCGATGACCCCCAATGTGGGCGGCTATGACCTGACGGCGTTACGCAAGTGCGTATCGGCGGGGGAGGCGCTGCCGGCGGCAACCCGCCAATCGTGGAAGGACGCCACGGGCATCGAGATCATCGACGGCATCGGGTCGACGGAGTTGCTGCACATCTTCATCTCGCACGACGAGGCGCATGCGCGGCCCGGCTCCACGGGCAAGGCGGTGCCGGGCTATCGCGCGTGCGTGATGGCGGACGACGGTACGCCGTTGCCTGCGGGACAGGTCGGCCAGCTCGCGGTCAAGGGACCGACCGGATGCCGGTATCTCGCCGACGCGCGCCAGAAGAACTACGTTCGCGATGGCTGGAACTACACCGGTGACGCGTACCTGATCGATGACGACGGCTACTTCATCTACCAGGCGCGCACCGACGACATGATCGTCAGCGCCGGCTACAACATCGCCGGTCCCGAGGTTGAAAGCGCGCTGCTCGCGCATGCCGCAGTGTCCGAATGCGGCGTCATCGGCGTCGACGATCCGCAGCGCGGCCAGATCGTCAAGGCGTTCGTCGTGCTGAAGCCGGGCTATGCCGGCAACCCGGCGCTGACGGCGGAGCTGCAGGCGTTCGTCAAACAGACGATCGCGCCGTACAAATACCCGCGCGCGATCGAATACCTGGCGGAGCTGCCGCGCAACAACGTCGGCAAGTTGCAGCGCTATCGTTTGCGCACGTCCTCGCCGGCAGTGGGCGACGCGTGACCGGCGCTTATCGGCATTAGCGCGTCACGGCGCGGACCGGATGCTGACACGGCTGCAACCTCCGGACTGGGCGCCCCCGAAGGGCTATGCGAACGGCATTGCTGCGCGAGGCACGCTGCTGTTCGTCGGCGGGCAGGTGGGATGGAACGCGCAGCAGCAATTCGAAAGCGACGAATTCGTCGCGCAGGCCGCGCAGGCGCTGCAGAACATCGTCGCCGTGCTCGCGCAGGCGGGCGCGAGTCCCGAGCACGTCGTGCGGCTCACGTGGTACGTCGTCGACCGCGACGAGTACCTGTCCAGCTTGTCTGCGCTCGGCCGCGCTTACCGGGACATCATGGGACGGCATTACCCCGCGATGTCCGCCGTACAGGTGGTCGCGTTGATGGAGGCGCGGGCGCGCTTGGAGATCGAAGCCACGGCCGTGCTGCCCGACGCCCCGGCGCCGGAGAACGCGTAGACGCGCTTGTCCCCGGCTGCCGTCGAAATGCTTGACCGCTGCAAAGATTGCGGCGCAGGGGCGGGGTTATCATCGGCGTTTCCCCAAAGAACCGCCGATCCCCATGAACGCTCCCGAGCGCCTGCCTGCGACGAAGCCTTCGTTCAAGTGGGACGATCCGCTCCTGCTCGACGATCAGCTGACCGACGAAGAGCGGATGGTCCGCGACACCGCCCATGCCTACGCGCAGGACAAGCTCCTGCCCCGGGTCCGGGACGCCTTTCGCAACGAGACCACCGATCCCACGATCTTTCGCGAGATGGGTGAACTCGGATTGCTGGGGCTCACGCTGCCGGCCGAATACGGGGGGGCGGGTCTCAACTACGTCTGCTACGGGCTCGTTGCGCGCGAAGTCGAGCGCGTCGATTCGGGCTACCGCTCGATGATGAGCGTGCAGAGTTCGCTGGTCATGTTCCCGATCTTTTCGTATGGCAGCGAGGCGCAGCGCACGCGCTACCTTCCTTCGCTTGCACGCGGCGAGCGCATCGGGTGTTTCGGCCTGACCGAACCGAACCATGGTTCCGATCCCGGGTCGATGGAAACGCGCGCCCGCAGCGTCGACGGCGGCTACCGGTTGCACGGCGCCAAGACGTGGATCTCCAACTCGCCGATCGCCGATGTGTTCGTCGTATGGGCAAAGCTGGACGGCACCGTCCGCGGCTTCATCCTCGAGAAAGGGATGAAGGGACTGTCCGCGCCGAAGATCGAGGGCAAGTTTTCGCTCCGCGCGTCGATCACCGGCGAAATCGTGATGGACGACGTCTTCGTCCCCGCCGATAACCTGCTGCCGAACGTGCAGGGACTGAAGGGTCCGATGGGCTGCCTGAACAGCGCGCGTTACGGGATAGCGTGGGGCGCGCTCGGCGCGGCGGAATTCTGCTGGCAGGCGGCGCGGCAGTACGTGCTCGACCGCAAGCAGTTCGGCCGCCCGCTCGCCGCGAACCAGCTGATCCAGAAGAAGCTCGCCGACATGCAGACCGAGATCGCGCTCGGGCTGCAGGGTTGCCTGCGGCTCGGCCGCCTGAAGGATGAGGATCGCGCCGCACCCGAAATCACGTCGATCATGAAGCGGAACAGTTGCGGAAAGGCGCTCGAGATCGCGCGGATGGCGCGCGACATGCACGGCGGGAATGGCATCGTCGACGAGTTCCACGTGATCCGCCACGTGCTCAATCTCGAAACCGTCAACACGTACGAAGGCACGCACGACATTCACGCGCTGATCCTCGGCCGCGCCCAGACCGGCATTTCTGCGTTCTGACCGCGGCGCGGACGGACCGCATGAAACTGTACGACTATTTCCGCTCGTCCGCGGCGTACCGCGTCCGTATCGCGCTCAATCTGAAGGGAATCGCGCCCGACGAGCGCACGTTCGTGCATTTGCGCATGGGCAACCAGCGCGCGCAGGATTACCTCGCGTTGAATCCGCAGGGCCTCGTCCCGGCGCTCGCGCTCGACGACGGCCACGTGCTGACCCAATCGCTCGCGATCATCGAATATCTCGACGAGACGCATCCGGCGCCGCCCTTATTGCCTGCCGAACCCGCGGCGCGTGCACGCGTGCGCGCGATCGCGCTCGCGATCGCCTGCGAGATCCATCCGCTCAACAACCTGCGCGTCCTGAATTACCTGATCGGCACGCTGGGCGTCTCGCGCGAGCAGAAGGATGGCTGGTACAAGTATTGGGTCGACGTCGGGTTCGAGGCGCTCGAGCGAAAGCTCGCGCACGAAAAGGAGACCGCGCGCTTCTGTCACGGCGACGCGCCGACGCTCGCCGACATCTGCCTCGTGCCGCAGATTGCCAACGCGCGCCGGTTCAACATCGATCTTTCGCCGTACCCGACGCTGACGGGCATCGAGGCTGCGTGCCTTGCGCTGCCTGCATTCGCCGCCGCAGCGCCGGAACGGCAACCCGACGCCGAATGAAGGAGCCATTGCGATGCAATACGTGATACCTGCGTGGGAGCTGCCGTCGATCCCGGTCGTCGGTACGAGCGGACGGTTTCCGGTGCGGCACATCTACTGCGTGGGCCGCAACTATGCCGAGCACGCCAAGGAAATGGGCGGCGACTCGACGAAGGAGCCGCCGTTCTTTTTCATGAAGCCGGCCGATTCGATCGTTCCTGTCGTGCCGCCCGACGTCGGCAGGATTCCGTATCCGATGGCGACGAAGAACTTTCATCACGAACTCGAACTCGTCGTGGCGATCGGTGGAAGCGGCGTACGCATTGCACCGTCAGATGCGCAGGCACTCATCTACGGCTATGCGGTCGGCCTCGACATGACGCGTCGCGACCTGCAGGCCGACATGCGCGAGAAGAAGCGGCCCTGGGACATCGGCAAGTCGTTTGCACACACAGCGCCGATCGCGCCGATCCATCCGTCTTCCGTGACGGGTGTGCTGTCGCGCGGCGAGATCGCACTCGAGGTCAACGGGCAGCAACGGCAACGCGGGGACCTCGCCGACATGGTGTGGGGCGTTCCGGACATGCTCGCGTTCCTGTCGCAGCTGTATCGCCTCGAGCCGGGCGACCTCGTCTTTACCGGTACACCGGCAGGCGTCGGGCCGGTCATGGTCGGCGATCGCCTGAACGGACGCATCGCGGGTCTCACGTCGCTGGCCATCGACATCGTCGCGGCCGAAAGCTGACGTGCGCGTTCGGCTGACGCCCGAGGCGGTCGAGCGCGGCTACAACAACCGGGCCGCCGTACCGGATCATCCCTACTGGATCGAGCAGTTCACTGCGCGCTCGGACGCGGCGATAGGCGCGCTGCGCCCGCAGTTGGATGTCCGCTACGGCCCGGGCTCCAAGGAAACGCTCGATCTGTTCCTGCCAGCGGGCCGGGCGCGCGGCACGCTGCTGTTCATACACGGCGGCTACTGGCGCACGTTCGACAAGGCGGTGCACGCGTTCGTCGCGCCGGTCTTCGTCGCCAACGATTTCGCGGTGGCCGTCGCCAACTACGACCTGTGTCCCGAGGTCACGATCGCGCACATCGTCGATGAATGCCGGCGCGCGGTCGAATGGATCGTCCGTAACGGCGACGCACATGGAGCGCCGGCACCGCTCGTCGTTTCGGGTCATTCCGCGGGCGGCCATCTGACGGCGATGATGTTCGCAACGGACTGGCGCTCGCGCGGCCTTCCTGCGTCGCCGATCGCCGGCGGCGTCTCGCTTTCGGGCGTACACGATCTCACGCCGCTCGTGCTCTCGTCGTACAACGTCGATCTGCGCCTCGACGACGCGGAAGCGTTGCGGATGTCGCCGATCGAGCACGAACCGCGCGTCGATGCGCCGCTCGTCGTTGCAGTCGGCGCCCGCGAAACGCCGGAGTTCGTGCGCCAGTCGCAACTCATGTTCGACGCGTGGCCGCGCCAGCGCCCGCCGGACATGCATGCGCCGCTCGTCATTGCGGAACGCCATCATTTCAATGTCGTCCTCGACTACACCGATCCGTCCAGCGCACTGACGCGGGCGACCATTGCGCTCTTCGGTTCGCGAACCTGACCGTTCGTGCACGGCCGCGCGCACGAACGGTGCTGCGGTAAGATGTCGGTCGCTTGTTCGAGGGAACTCCGATGCCGATCGCACCGATTGTCGAGATCATCGCCGAGATGAAGGCGGGGCGGATGGTCGTGCTCGTCGACGAGGAGGATCGCGAAAACGAAGGGGACCTCGTGCTCGCCGCCGATTGCGTGACGGCCGACGCGATCAATTTCATGGCACGCTTCGGCCGCGGTCTCGTCTGCATGCCGATCACCGACGCGCGGGCGCGACAGCTGAACCTTGCGCCGATGACCGCCGTGAACCGGTCCGCGCACGGCACCAACTTCACCGTGTCGATCGAGGCCGCCCAGGGCGTAACGACCGGCATCTCCGCGGCCGATCGCGCGCACACGATCCGGGTGGCGGCCGCCGCCAACGCCACGCCCGACGACATCGTGCAGCCGGGTCACGTGTTTCCCCTGATCGCGCAGGCAGGTGGCGTTCTTGCGCGCGCCGGGCATACGGAGGCATGCTGCGATCTTGCCGTCCTCGCCGGGCATTCGCCCTCGGCAGTGCTGTGCGAGATCATGAACGACGACGGCACGATGGCGCGGCTCCCCCATCTCGAAGCGTTCGCAACCGAACACGGGCTGAAGATCGGGTCGATCGTCGATCTGATCCAGCATCGCAGCCGCACCGAGCGGCTGATCGAACGCGTCGCCGAACGCCCGCTGATGACGCCTGCCGGCGCGTTTCGTCTGGTCGTCTACCGCGACAAGCTCTCCGACGCCACGCATCTTGCATTGACGCGGGGTCCCATTTCGCCCGATACCGAAACGCTGGTGCGCGTGCACGAACCGCTGTCGGTCATGGATCTGCTCGACGCCGAAAGCGAATCGCACGCGTGGAGCGTGCTCGAGGCGCAGCGGGCGATCGCGGCGGCCGGACGTGGGGTGATCGTGCTTCTCCATCGCAGCGAGAGCCCGCAGGAGCTGCGCCGGCGTGCGGTCGCAACCGAGCCCGCGGCGCCGAGCAAGTTGGACCTGCGCAACTACGGCATCGGTGCGCAGATCCTGCGTGACTTGCATGTCGGCAAGATGCGGCTTCTCGCGCGGCAGCGAAAAATGCCCAGCATGGCGGGGTTCGATCTCGAAGTGACCGGTTACGACGAAACGCCGCCGTCTCGCCACGCGTCCGTCGGCGCGTAGCGTGTCGATCCGGCGCATCGAGCCCGATGCGAGCGGCGCCGACCGGCGTGTCGCCATCGTGCAATCGCGTTTCAACCCCGACATCGGACAAGGGCTGCTCGCGGGCGCATTGCGCGCGCTGAAGGATGCGCATGTCGACGAGCATCGGATCACCGTCGTCACGGTCCCGGGTGCGCTGGAGGCGCCGCTTGCGCTGCAGCGGCTCGCACAAAGCGGCGACTTCGATGCGCTGATCGCGCTCGGTGCCGTCATCCGCGGCGAGACCTACCATTTCGACATCGTCGCCAACGAATCGGCCGCCGGCGTCGCCAGCGTGCAACTCGAATTCGGCGTCCCCATCGGCAACGGGATCCTCACCTGCGACACCGACGCGCAGGCGGCGGCGCGGATGGATGCCAAGGGTTACGAGGCGGCGATGGCGTCGCTCGAGCTCGCCAATCTGCTCGATGCGATCGACGCGCGGTAGGCAGGGTGCGATCGCACCGCCGGCGCGCCGCGACGTGGCGGCACTCGCCGCATGCCGGCGAGCGGGCGCGTGCGTCCGGTAACCGCGCGCCGTCGCGCGCGTGAACTGGTCCTGCAGGGACTCTACGAACGGCAGCTCGCCGGCAGTCCTGACGACGCGATCGCCGCGAGCCTGATGGCGACCCCGGAATTCGCTGAGGCGGACGGCGCGTATTTCCATGAGCTGTGGCGCGGCGTCAGCGGCGGCTACGACCAATTGCTCGCAACCGTCGCTCCGAAACTCGATCGCAAACCCGGCGAGCTTGCGCCGATCGAACGCGCACTGCTCGTCATGGGGACATGGGAACTCGTCCATCGACTCGACATACCGTATCGCGTCGTGATCGACGAAGCCGTCGAGGTCGCCAAGTCGTATGGAGGAACGGACGGCCACAAGTTCGTCAACGGCGTGCTCGACAAGCTCGCCGGCGAGGTGCGGGCTGCCGAGATGCGCGCGCCGGCGAACGATGAATGAATTCGAGCTGATCGACCGTTTTTTTCGCCGCGCGCCGCGCAACGCCGACGTGCGGATCGGTGTCGGCGACGACGGCGCCGTCCTGGCGCCGTCGCCTGGCATGGAATACGTGCTGACCGTCGACATGCTCGTCGAAGGCCGGCATTTTGCTGCTGGATGCGATCCGCAGGCCCTCGGCCACAAGGTGCTCGCCGTCAATCTGTCCGATCTCGCTGCCATGGGCGCGTTGCCGCGTTTCGTGCTGCTCGCCGGCGCGCTGCCTGAGCCGGATACCGCGTGGCTCGCGGCCTTCATGCGCGGATTCGATGCGCTCGCGACGGAGTACGACGTCGAACTGATCGGTGGCGACACCACGCGCGGACCGCGCACGTTCGCGGTGACGGCGATCGGTGAGCTGCCCACGGGCTCGGCGCTGACCCGCAGCGGCGCAAATCCGGGCGACACGGTGTATGTGTCGGGCCGCGTCGGTGACGCTTCCCTCGCGCTCGCCGCGACCGCAGGGCGGACGGAAGTCGACGCCGAGTCGCTCGCACTGCTCGCTCGACGCCTCGACGAACCCCAGCCGCGCGTCGCGCTTGGCGTCGCCCTGCGCGGCGTTGCCTCGTCTGCCCTCGACATCTCCGACGGCCTCACCGGCGATCTTGGTCACGTGCTGAAGGCGTCGCGCGTCGGCGCAACGCTCGATCTCGCCGCGATTCCCTGTGCCGATGCCTTGCGCGCCAAGCTCCTCGGCAGTGAACGCGAACTCGCGCTCGGCCTGTTGCTGGCAGGCGGCGACGACTACGAATTGTGTTTCACCGCGTCGCCCGCGATGCGCGAACGCGTCGATGCCATCGGACGTGCGCTCGGCCTGCCGCTGACGCCGATCGGGTCCATCAACGTCGACACGGCGCTCGTCGTCAACGATGAGCACGGCACCCCGCTCGCCGCGTTGCCGCGCGCGTTCGACCACTTCGGTTGATTTGCGGCAGCGTCATCCGCGCCAGCGTCATGTCGATCGCCACGCCGACGCTGCCGTTCCTCGTCGGTCATCCCGCGCATTTCATCGCACTCGGTGGCGGGGCCGGCCTGTCGCCGCTGATGCCTGGCACCGTCGGCACGATGGTGGCGTTGCCGATTGCCTGGCTGCTCTTTGCCCATGTCGGGACCGTCGGGTGGCTGATCGCACTGGCCCTGGTCACGATCATCGGTGCTTGGGCTGCCAGCGTCACCGGTCGCAATCTCGGCGCCGCCGACCATGGCGCGATCGTCATCGATGAAATCGCGGCATTCCTGCTCGTGGTGTTCCTGGTCGGCGCGGATCCGCTGCGCCAGGCGATCGCGTTCGTCGTGTTCCGGTTTTTCGATATCGTGAAGCCGCCTCCGATCCGGCAGGTCGACGCGGCGTGGAAGAATGGGGCAGGCGTGATGGCCGACGACTTCATCGCGGCGTTCTACACGCTGACCGTGATGGCGATCGGGCAGCGGCTGCTCGCGTGACCACGTCATGCG
>DASSEA010000135.1:0-8282 GCA_035696805.1 Casimicrobiaceae bacterium | reverse complement strand
TGGTCGAGCTCGGCGCAGTTCCACGCGTGGAAGAGAATGCGCCGGTCCGCGGGATTCGCGACGATCGTGTCGAGGCACTGCCGCACCTGGTCGATCGCCTTGTGCAGCAGCAGCTTCGGCGTTCCGTCGTCGATCACCTGGCCAATCGCACGATACCCGCGACGGTCGGCATCGGCGATCTGCGCGGTGTCCTCGAGATCGAGCAGCTTGTACGCGGGCCACTCGCGCCACTGGTACCCGTAAATGTCGCCGAGGTAGTCCGGCTCGATCCGGTACGGGCTTGCGAGCCACTGCGCATTCTCGTTCGCGTTCTGGTCCCACACCTTGCAGCCCAGGGCCCTAAAATCGGCTGCGCTGCGATACGCGCGCAGGAATCCGATCAGCTCGCCCACCGCGGACTTGAAGGGAAGCCGGCGGGTCGTGATCGCGGGGAATCCGTCGCGCGCGAGATCGAAACGCATCGATGCGCCGGGGACGCTGATCGAGCGAACGCCGGTTCGGTTCTCCTGCCACGTGCCGGTGGCGAGGATCGTCTGGACGAGCTCGAGGTATTGCTTCATCGCAGCCAGCGTAGCATGCGCGGCCGTTCAGGCGCGGCGCGATTCCGCGCGCAAACAACGCTGCGGTCAGCGCGCGCGCGGCGAATTCGAGGGATGTGCGCCGCGCACGCGGCGAACCGTTGACAAAGGCGCGCGCGAGCGGCGCCGATGGATGCGACGCCCGTGCCTAGAACACGCTGCGGGCAGCGCTGATCCGGTCTGCGAGCTGCTCGAGCGCCACCTGCTGCGCGCGCGACTCCTCGTCGCGCTTCGATTGCACGTCATCGGTGGCCGCACCAACCGTTGCGCCGAGTTGTTGCTGCAGTTCGGGGATCCGCGTATCCATGATGTCGATTCGCTTTACGACGCGCGTGCGCGTGGTGGGGACGTCCCCACTAAGCAAGCGACATGCCATCTGCTAGTGCGCGCTCGACGTTGTCGATCGGAGGCGCATTACCCCGTGCGATCGGCGCGCAACGATCGATGAAAGCCGGGGCCGGCAGCCGTCGGCACGCCGCCGTTGTCGCAGCACGCCGACATGCACTGCTGCGATTGCGTTAGTGGCTTGATACGCTTGCGAAAAGCTTGTCGCTCGCCGACGACATGCAACCGTACCCGCCCGCACGCGAGTGTCGGCGGATTTTTCAGTCAGGCCTTCGCTTCCTTGAACATGCCTGGCTCGAGCCGATGCCGTTGCAGCAACTTGTAGAACTCGGTGCGATTGCGCTTGGCGAGCTGCGCCGCCTGGGTGACGTTGCCGCCGGTGATCTTCAACAGGCGCACCAGGTAATCGCGCTCGAATGTCTTGCGTGCCTCCTCGAACGGGACGAGTGCCGCCGCATCCTCCTTGAGCGCCGCCTGCACCAGCGTCGCCGGAATCACCGTCGTCGGCGTGAGCGCGACCGCCTGCTCGAGCAGATTGATGAGCTGCCGCACGTTGCCCGGCCATGGCGCCGCGACGAGCAGCGCCATCGCATCGGGCGCGAGCGTCGACGGCGGCTTGCGGTAGCGCTCGGCGAGTCGATGCAGGATGTGCACGGCGAGCAGCGGAATGTCCTCGCGCCGCTCGGCGAGCGAGGGAAGCTTGAGCGATACGACGTTCAGCCGGTAATAGAGATCCTCGCGGAACAAGCCTTGTTCGCGCTGCGAATCGAGGTCCCGGTGCGTGGCCGAGATCACGCGAACATCGACCGGAATCGACTGCGTCGAGCCGACCGGCCGCACCTCGCCCTCCTGCAGCACGCGCAGCAGCTTTACCTGCAACGGCAGCGGCATGTCGCCGATTTCGTCGAGGAACAGCGTGCCACCGTCGGCCGACTGGAACAGGCCCTTGTGCGCCTGCACCGCGCCGGTGAACGCCCCGCGCGCGTGGCCGAAGAGTTCCGATTCGAGCAGATCGCCGGGGATGGCGCCGCAATTGACGGCGACGAACGATTTGTCGCGGCGAGGGCTCGCCTGGTGGATGGCGCGCGCGAGCAACTCCTTGCCGGTGCCGGATTCGCCGAAGATCAGGACGCTGGCGTCGGAGTCGGCGACGAGCCGCGCCTGCCGCAGCAGGTCTTCCATCCGCGGGCTGCGCGTGATGATTCCGGCGCGCCATTCGCCCGCGGTCGAGTCGCTGCCCGCCGTTTCGCCGCCGGACAGTGCGAGCGCCGCGGCGACTTTCTGCAGCAGGTCCTGGCTGTCGAACGGCTTGGTCAGGAACCCGAACACGCCGCGCTGCGTGGCGCTGACTGCGTCAGGGATGGTCCCGTGGGCGGTCAGCACGATCACCGGCAACGCCGGATGCTGGCGGTGGATCGCGTCGAACAGTTGCAGTCCATCGATTCCCGGCATCCGCAGGTCGGTGATGACGGTGGCGGGCCGCTCGACGGCGATCGTCGCGAGCGCTGTCTCGCCGCTATCGGCGGTACGCACGCGATAGCCCGCGGACGTGAGACGCAGGCTGATCAGCTTCAGCAGATCCGGGTCGTCGTCGACGAGCAGAATGTCACCGCGACTCATGATTGGCTTTCGTTCATCGATAATCCTTGCAATGTGCGCATGCGCAAACTGGCAGGCGATGCGCGTTCGCCCTGGCGCGATCGCCCGCGGCGATCGCCCATGCGGTTCTCTAGCGTCCAGAGCCGCCCGCGCCCGCCGCACCGCCGCCACCGCCGCTTCGCACGCGGTCGCGGAGCAGGCTTCTTTCCATCGCCCGCAGCGCTTCGAGCTTCTGGATGGCGGTATCCGCCTTCTGCTGTTCGTCGCGAACGGCCTTCTGCCGCTCGACGACTTGCAAATGCAGCACCGCCGCCAGGTGCCTTATCGGGGACCCCGGCGCCGCGCTCTTCGCGACGTTCTCGAACAATTGCACGGCGCGCTGATCATCCTGCGGCGACGTGCGTATCAATGTGTAGAGCACGGCGAGGCGCACGCGGTTCGCATCGGTGCGTTGCCGCGCAAGCGCCTGCGTCGCGGCAGCGAGCTCCCGCTTCAGCTCGTCGTTGGCGAGCGTTCCGAAGCGCTGCAGGTCGGACAGCAGCGCAATCATCTGCTGGTCCTCGGTCGGCTCGCTCGACGGTGGCGGCCCGGTGACGACCGGCGAGACGGCGGCCGACGGCGGCGATGACGATTCGGCGGCAGGCGCCGACGGGGGTGGCGCGACGGTGATTGCCGGCAGTGGCGGCTCGATCGGCTCGATCGGCGGCGATTCGACGAGCGGCGTCGCCGCGGCGCTCACGTAGGCGTCAGGATCGTAATCCTCGTCCGCCGGCATGATCGGCGTCGGCGGCGTCGCGCAGGCGGCGAGTGCCAGCACGAGGGCGAGCGCGGGCGGCGCAAGCAGCCGCCTCATTTGCTGCTCGCGAGCACCGGCGTTGCGAACGGCTTGCGCAATTCCGCCGCTGCGAGCGGCAGCCACAGCCTGAACCAGGCGCCGGTCCTGCCGTCGCCGCGACCGGCAACTTCGATGCGGCCTCCTTGCGAGTGAGCATACTCGCGCGCAATCGCGAGTCCCAGACCCGATCCTTTGACGCGTCCATCCACCGGCGCCGGACCCGTATAGAACGACTCGAAGATTCGCGAGCGATCGGCAACGGCGACACCGCGACCTTCGTCGATGACGTCGAGCACCGCGCAACCGTCCTTGACGCCGACGGCAAGCTGGATCGTCGCATTCCGCGGCGAGTGCTTGATCGCGTTCGACAGCAGGTTATCGACGATGGTGCGCAACCGCTCGGCGTCGCCGATCACCGTCGCAGGCTTGAGCTTGGCATCGAACGTGATCATGCGCGCAAGCGCCGCCAGCCGCTGTTCGCGCAGCACGCGGTTGACCACCTCGGGCAGCGCCACGGGCCCGAGCTCGGCCGGTTCCATCGCGCGCGTCTGCTGGTAGGCAAGCAGGTCTTCGATCAGCTTCTGCAGGCTGAGCGTGTTGTCGCGAACGATGCGCACGATGTCGCGCTGCTCGGGCGTCAGCTTGCCGCCGACGTCGTCGCGCAGCAGCTCGGCGCCTTCACGTACCGCAGTGAGCGGCGTCTTCAGTTCGTGCGACACGTGGCGCAGGAAGCGCGCCTGCTGCTGCTCGAGCTCGGAGAGGCGTCCACGCAGCCATTCGAGCCGCTGCCCGACGTAACGCAGGTCCTGCGGTCCGGTGACCTTGACCGCATGCGTGAAATCGGCGCTGCCCATCTGCCGGATCGCGAGATCGAGCTGGCGGATCGGCCGCGAGATCAGCGTCGCGAACACGATCGCGAGCGCAATCGCGATCGCGACCGTCGCGAGTCCGACGTAGAGCCATTTTTCACGCCCCTGCGTCGCGGTTTCCTGCAGGCGCTCGATCGCGCGCTGGGTAAGCTGGCTGCTCGACGCGAGCATCGCCTGCGCGCCGTCGACGAGCTGCGCGTAGCCGTCGGCGAGATCGGTGACGACGTCGGGCGCGCGCCGCGGTGCAAGCAGAAGCTTGTGCAGGCGGCTTTCGCGGTCGGCGAGCTTCTCGAGCGCAGCCTGGGCGCCGGGCTCGAGCGGCAACGCCGCGAGCTGTTGCGTCGTCTGCCGGAATTCCTCGCGCAGCCGCGCGTATTCGTCGAGTAGCGCGGGATCGTCGAGGATCAACTGCTGCCGCGCAACGCGCTCGAGTGTCGTCGCCTGTTCGTAGAGCAGTCGGCTCGTGCGACCGGCCTGTGCGGCCTGCACCACTTCCTGGCGCCCTTGCGATTCGAGCCTGTCGAGCGACAGGATCAGCTCGGCGAGCGCGTAGACGAGCGGCAGGCTGACGAGCAGGAAGCCGAGCAGGATGAACTTGAGGAACGAGCGCGGGTAGTACACGCGTCAGCGGAAGAATCGCCGTGGAAGGGCTCGCTATAATCTCGGGATTATGACATTCCGGCACGCATCGACGATCCGGTCGCGGCCGTCGTGCGCGAGCGCGGAATGCGCGCGCAGCCGATGCCCGCGCTGGCGCTGATTGCAGCCGTTGCGCGCAACGGCGTCATCGGTGTCGATGGGAAACTGCCGTGGCGGCTGCCCGAGGATCTGCAGCGGTTTCGGACCCTCACGACGGGTCACTCGATCATCATGGGCCGGCGAACATGGCAGTCGATCGGCCGCGCCTTGCCGGATCGGCAGAACATCGTCGTCACGCGTGATCGGGGGTTCGCGGCCGCTGGCGCGGAGGTCGCGCATTCGCTCGATGCAGCGCTCGATCGCGTCACCCTGCCATCGCCCGCGTTCTGCATCGGCGGCGGCGAGCTCTATCGCACGGCGCTGCCGGTGGCCGACACGGTGCACGTGACGGAAATCGCACGCGACTTCGAAGGCGACGCCACGTTTCCATCGCTCGATCCACGCGAGTGGCGGGAAACCGGACGGGAAACGCACGTCGCGGACAGCGCCCACGATTTCGACTACGCCTTCGTCACCTACGCGCGTCTGAACCCGCACCTCTGAACCGGAGAGAGATTGCATGTCGGCACATGGCTTCCACGTGCACGGACCGCACGATCACGAACTCGAGCACGCCGCGCACTCGCGCGACCCGCTGTCCGGCCGCATCGCGGTGATGACGGCGATCTTCGCGACGATCGGCGCGTTCTTCGGCTACATGGCCGGCGCGACGCAGAACGACGCGCTGATGTTCAAGAACGACTCGG
Organism: Casimicrobiaceae bacterium; assembly: GCA_035696805.1. GTDB lineage: Bacteria > Pseudomonadota > Gammaproteobacteria > Burkholderiales > Casimicrobiaceae > VBCG01. Next base: position 2,611 of record DASSEA010000135.1, on the reverse strand, counting down.
CGATCCGGCGGACGGAAGCGTCGGACCAGTGGAATTTCTACCAGGCGAAGAGCAGCAAGCAGAACCTCGCCGAACTCGGCGCGGTGCTCGCGACCGGGGGCGACCAGGCGCGCTACAAGGGCGAAGTCGAGCGCTACGGCAAGGAAAAGCAGGAGATCATGACCAACGCGCAGGGTCTCGAGCAGAAATCGGTCGAACTGGAGGCGAAAAGCGAGGCGTCGATGCACGTTCATCACCGCTGGGCGCAGGCGATGACGCTGATCCAGATTTCCATCGCGCTCGCGGCGATCACGCTGTTGACGCGAAGCCGCGGCCTGCAATACGCGTCCTACGCCGTGGCAGCCGTGTCGGTGGTGCTGGGCGCGCTCGCGCTCGTGCACGTTTGAGCGGAACGGCGATTCCGCGATAATCGCGAGTTCGCACGGCGCGCGCATCACGGCGTTCGCCGATCCTCTTCGCCGGGGTGGCGGAATGGCAGACGCAGCGGACTCAAAATCCGCCGGTGGCAACACCGTGAGGGTTCGACTCCCTCTCCCGGCACCAAGTGACCGACGCGCTCTACCGTGCTACGATACGTGCTCGCGGACGTCAGCGCGCCCGATCGCGCTGCGCTCGAGACTGTCGAGTGACGTAGGCGCCCCGAAATGAGGCGACGAACCTTTTGCAGCGCCTTCGTCACCCTTGTCGCATCGGGGCGGTCGTCCTCGCAGCCTGCGGTGCGCAAGGCTCGCATCGGCTTCCTCGCCGAACCGCATGCCGATGAGGTCATGCGACGCAGCGTCGTCGAGCCCTTCCGCCAAGGCCTGAGAGAAGTCGGCTACGTCGAAGGCGAGAATGTCGCCATCGAGTTCCGATGGGCGGAAGGCAGGCATGAGCGGCTCGCGGGTCTGGCAGCCGAGTTGCTGCGGCTCGACGTCGATGTGCTGGTTGCAGCGTTCCCGGCGCCGGCGCTCGTGGCCAAAGGCGCGACGCGCTCAGTGCCGATCGTAGCCGTCGGCGTCGACGACCCGGTAGGGATGGGACTGGCGGTAACGATGGCACGTCCCGGCGGAAACATCACCGGAATCAGTTCGTGGGGAGTGGAGCTCGTTTCCAAACGCCTGCAGCTGCTGCGCGAGTTCGTGCCAACGTCGCGTCGCGTTGGAATCCTCGTAAATCCCAACGCTGGAGCACGCTCTGCAATCGACCGCCGCATTCGCGAGTGGGAGTCCTTGCTCGGCGTAAACATTTTAGTGTACGAGGCGCGCGGTCCGGACGACTTCGACGGCGTGTTTTCGGCGCTGGCCCGGGATCGGGTCGACGGTCTGGTTGTGCTTGCCGATGCCAACTCCTATACCCATCGCGAGAGAGTCAACAGGCTGTGCGTGCAGCGCCGGATGCCCTCGGTATGGGGCGGACGGGACTTCCTCACGGGCGGGGGTTTGGCGTCGTACCAATCGGATTTCGCCGCGATCTTCGTGCGCGCCGCGACGCTCGTCGACAAGATCCTCAAAGGCACGAATCCCGCCGATATTCCGTTCGAGCAGGCCACGAAGCTCGAGTTGATCGTCGATCAGCGGGCGGCGAAGGCGCTCGGGATGGCGATCCCGCAAGCACTGCTCCTGCGCGCAGACGAGGTGATTCAGTAAGAGCGACTGCGGTCGACGCGTAGAATGGACGTGGTCCGGCGGCCACCCCATGCGATGAAAAAAGTCACCAAGTCCGAAGCCGATTGGAAGCGCGAGCTCACGCCCATGCAATACGCGGTGACCCGCCAGGCGGCCACCGAACCGCCGGGCACCGGCGAATATACCGACCATCACGAGCACGGCGTCTACACGTGCGTGTGCTGCGGCACGCCGCTCTTCGAGTCGGACACGAAATTCGATTCGGGATGCGGATGGCCGAGCTACTTCCGGGCGCTCGATCCCGCCAACGTTCGGGAGAAGGTCGATACCAGTCACGGCATGCGGCGCACCGAGGTGATCTGCAACGTCTGCGACGCGCACCTTGGGCACGTCTTCCCGGACGGCCCGCCGCCGACGGGCATGCGTTACTGCATCAACTCGGCAGCGCTGCGCTTCGATCCGAAGTAGCTGACCGCGCGCGGGCATGTCGAAGGCGTACACGCTCGCCGATTTCGACTACGACCTGCCGCCCGAACTGATCGCGCAGGCGCCGGCTGCGGAGCGCACCGGCAGCCGCCTGCTGCACGTCGACGGACTGCACCTCGGGGATTTGCGCTTCACCGACCTTCCGCACCTGTTGCAGCCGGGCGACCTGCTGGTATTCAACGACACGCGCGTCATCAACGCGCGCATTCGCGGCCGCAAGCCCACAGGGGGCGAGGTCGAGATGCTGGTCGAACGCGTGACGGGACCTTCAACCGCCATCGTGCAACTGAAGGCGAGTCATCCGCCCGGGGTGGGGGGCACGATCGACGTCGCGACCGGCGCTCGTGCGCTCGTAATCGCACGTGACGACCGCTTTTTTACACTGCGCTTCGATGGCATCGACGACCTCCAGCGCTGGCTCGAAAGCCACGGAGAGATACCGCTGCCACCCTATATCGCCCATCGTCCGGATCGCCGCGACGCCGAGCGCTACCAGACGATCTACGCGCGCGAACCCG
>DASSEA010000134.1:0-3798 GCA_035696805.1 Casimicrobiaceae bacterium | reverse complement strand
AGCACCGGCCCTTCGAAGTCGACGATCAAGGCGAGCGTGTCATCGGGCTTGCGCACGTAGCCATGCCCGCGCCGCGTCTGCGTTACGTACGCAAGCGTCGGCCGCGTTTCGTTGTCCTTCTGCCACAGCATTCGGTACTCGAGATCGAGCGGCTGTTGCGGCGCCGGCGACAGGTCCGGCGCGAAGTACGCGACGATGTTGTCGTTAGTTTCATCGGGTGTCGGAATCTGCACGAGCTCGATGCGGCCGGCGCCCCACCTGCCCTTGGGCTCGATCCACACGGACGGGCGCGTTTCATAGCGCGCCTCGAGATCCTCGTACGATGCAAAGCTGCGGTCGCGCTGTTGCAGCCCGAAACCCAGCGGGTTCGTTACCGCGAACGACGTCACGAGCAGCCGCTTCGGATTGACGACCGGCCGCCAAATCCACTCGCCGGTTCCATTCTGAATCGACAGTCCGTCCGAATCGTGCACTTCCGGACGGAAGTCATCGATGCCGCTCCGATGGTTCTCGCCAAAGAAGTACATGCTGGTGAGCGGTGCGATCCCGAGCTTCGAAACGTTCTGGCGAAGAAAGAGCTGCGCGCGTACTTCGAGCACCGTGTCGACGCCGGGTTTCAGCACGAAACGGTACGCGCCGGTCGCGCGCTGCGAATCGAGCAGCGCATACAGACGCAATTCGCGCGCCTGCGCGTCGGGACGCTCGATCCAGAACTCGGTGAAGCGGGGAAACTCCTCGCCGGACATCAGCGCGGTATCGATCGCGAGCCCGCGCGCGGACAAGCCGAAACGCTGGCCGCGGCCGAGCGCACGGAAATAGCTCGCGCCGAGGAACACGAGCACCTCGTCCTTGTACCGCGGCGAGTTGACCGAATAATGCACGCGGAAACCTGCGTAACCGAGCCCGCGCAGCGCCTTCGAGTCGAGGTGATTGGCGCCGTAATCGAATGCCTCGGCATCGTAACGGATTTCACGAATGCCATCGGCGCTCACCTCGTTGACGCGCACCGGGTGAATGTAGAACAGCCCCTCGTGAAAGAACGTCAGCTCGAACGGCAGCTTCTGCGCACGCCACCATGCGCGCTCGGGCTTGAAGCGGATGTCGCGGTACTGGTCGTAGTTGAGCTCCTGCACTTCCTTCGGCAGGTTCATGTCGGGCTTCTTGTACGACTGCGTGGCAAGCTGCCGCGCGCGCTGCGCGACGTCGTCGAAACCGAACGCCGCGCAAAAAGCCGGCAGCAGAAAAGCGACGACCGCGAGCGCAACGGCTCGCGACGGCGCGCGGACCCAGCGCGTCAGAAGCAGACGCGCCCGCCGAAGTGGCGGCCGAAACCGCCGGCGCAGATCGACGGACCCCAGTACGCGTACGGACGCGGTCCCCAGTAATACGGCGCGGGATAACGGTAGTAGGGGTAGGGCGCGTAGACAGGCGGAGGTTCGACGACGTAATAGTCGCCGGGTCTCGATTCGTAATCGCCGCGCAGCCGCGGCGCGTCAGCGTCGCGCGATCCGTCGTAATCCGGCGGCACCCCCGCGTCGCGCGGCGCGTTCGCGCGCGCCGTCGTCGCCGCCATTTGCTGCGCGATCTGCCATTCGCGCCACGCAACGAGTCGCGCCGCTTCGTCGGCACTGATCTCTCCACGCTGGACGCGCGCGTCGGTCGCGCGGCGATACGCGTCGATGCGCGCGTGCACTTCCTGCGACTGCTGCTCGCTCAATGCGGGCGGCGCCGGTGGCGTCGATGCTTGAGCCAGCGCCGCCGGCGGCGCCGCCACCAGTGCAGCAACCATTCCCGAAATTGCAATCAGATGTTTCATCGCGTGTTCCTCGCTGCAATACGGCGCCATGTATACCGCAGATTCGACCCTCGGCGCGAGCACCCGTTCGCGAAAGGATCATACGCCCGCAATCGTCGTCGTGTCGTCGGGCGGCGACGCGCGGAACCGGTTCACGGTGTCAGCGCAATCGTGTGCCGGGCGTTAATGCTGGTGTGATGTTTGCGTCAGTGTCATTTGAACGTTAGTACGCACGATTCGGACTCCGCCGGTGTAGCAATTACACGGCGGTTTCGGTAGATCGTTGCGGCTCGTAGGAAATCGCTCACAGCAACCACAGGGAAAAATGTGATGATCGGAACCCACGCATTCGCGTCATGGAGCAGGCTGCTGGCGCTCGCCGGCGCCGCGCTGTTGGCAGGCATCGCCTACGCGCAACCGAGTTCTCCGGAACCGGATGACCCGCCGGTGCGCGTCGGGCGCATTTCTTATGTCAGCGGCGACGTGAGCTTCTCGCCGGCGGGCAATCAGGAGTGGGTGCATGCGCGCGTCAATCGGCCGATCGTCACCGGCGATCAACTGTGGGCCGACAACAATGCGCGCGCCGAACTGACCGTCGACAACGCCACGTGGTGGCTCGGCGAACAGACGAGCGTCTCGGTGTCGAATCTCGACGATCGCATCATGCAGGTGCAGTTGCAGCAGGGCACGCTCGACTTCCGCGTGCGAAGGCTGCCGTCCGGCAACATCGTCGAAGTCGACACGCCGAATCTCGCGTTCACCGTGACGCGACCCGGCCGCTATCGCATCGTCGTCGATGCGCAGGACGGCTCGACGACGGTCGACGTGCGCGCAGGCGCAGGCGACGTGTACGGCGAGAATGCTTCGTACGCCGTCGCGAATGGCCAGTCGTATCGGTTCTGGGGTACCGATCTTGCCGACAGCGAGATCGTTTCGCTCCCCGCCGGCGATCCGTTCGACCGCTTCGTCCTCGAGCGCGACCGCCGCTACGAGCGCGTCGTTTCGGCGCGCTACGTGTCGCCCGAAGTCGTGGGCTACGAGGATCTCGATACGTACGGCGCATGGAGCGTCGAGGCGAGCTATGGCAATGTGTGGTTCCCGCGCAGCGTGCATGCGGGCTGGGCCCCGTATCGCGAAGGCCACTGGGCGTGGATCGATCCGTGGGGCTGGACGTGGGTCGATGACGAGCCCTGGGGCTTTGCGCCGTTCCACTACGGCCGCTGGGCGTACTTCAATCGTGGCTGGGGCTGGATTCCCGGTCCGCGCAACGTTCGTCCGGTATACGCGCCCGCGCTCGTCGCGTTCGTCGGTGGTTCGGGCTTCAGCATCTCCGTGTCGTCGGGCCCGGCGATCGGCTGGTTCCCGCTTGGCCCGCGCGAAGTGTATCGGCCGCCGTATGCCGTGAGCCGCAACTACTTCCAGCAGGTGAACGTCAGCAACACGGTGATCAACCAGGTCAACATCACCAACGTCTACAACAATTACCGGACGAATCCGGCAAGTGTTACGCAAGTGAACTACGTGAACATGCGTGCGCCGAATGCGGTCACCGCCGTGTCCCCCACGGTGTTCGCGCAGTCGCAAAGCGTCGGGCGCGCAGCCGTTGCCTTGCCCGCAGCGACGATTGCCCGAGCACAGGTGCAGTCGGTCGCGCGGGTAGCGCCGGCGCGAGCGGCGTTCCTGGGTGCAGCACCGGCTGCGCAATCGCGACCGCCAGCGGCGGTCACGCAACGTGCCGTCGTCGCGCGTGTCGCGCCGCCGCCGCCGCCCGTATCCGACGTGCAGAAGCTCCAGGCGCTCGAGCGGAACCCCGGGCAGCCGCTGAGTCGGCAGGAGATCAGGCAAATGAGGCAGGCGTCTCAGGGGCCATCCGGCGCGCCCGGCGTGCGAGTCGTGGAGCCACCAAAGCCTGCGGCCAACGCCGCGCCGCCGGCGAAACCGGCCGGCGAAGGCGGGTCGCGTCGCGCGCAGCGGGGTGGCGCGCCCGGTGGAACGGCAGTCGC
>DASSEA010000133.1:0-4813 GCA_035696805.1 Casimicrobiaceae bacterium | reverse complement strand
CATGCATCGTGCGCGTCGTGTCGACACCGAGATCGGCGAGCACGAGCAGCGGCTGGGCGGCTTCCATCGCGACGGAGAAACCGAACGTCGGCGGCGCAGGAACGTCCGCGTATCCGGCCGCCGCCGCGACCTGCCGATCGCGATACAACGGATCGTCGTCGCCGATCGCATCGGCGAAGGTCCGGATCCAGCGTCGCTCCACGGCGACGCGAAAAGGCGGGTATTCCCTGCCGACGAGGTTCTGCATCATCCGGCGATTCTGGCCGTGCGCGAGCGCCTCCGTTATCCCAAATCGGCAACGGGCGCACCGGCTTCTTGCTGCAGATCAAGGAAACGCATCGCAGCGCGCTGCACCTTTGCGGTGTCGCGATTCGGGAGCGGAGGCCCTGCGACGCATCCCGTGGATTCGACCGTGCAATCGACATTGCTGCAACCGTCGTCGCCGAAGCTGCCCGGCCTGCCCGCACCTCGCGCCGCAGGCTCGGCCTCGCCAGGCGCAGCGCCGTGCACGATGACGCGCGTGACGAACACCGATGTCAGCGAGCAGGCGGCGAGCCTGCGTCGCTGGGACCAGGTGTACGAGCAGATCACGCCGGGACGGTTCATTGGAACGCTGCACGAGGTGTGCTTCCGCAGCGTGCAGCTGTTTCGCGAAACGACGAGCCAGGCCGTTCACGAAGCAGGTGGTTCGTGGGACGGATCGCGCTCGTTCGGCCTGCCGCTCGCACTGCCTGGGGCGGCGCTGTTTCGCGGGAAGCCGCTCCTGCCCGGTCGCGTCATGACCCTTTGCGGCAGCGAGGAGCTCGAGTTCTATGCACCGCGCGGCTTCGACCTGCTCGGCGTTTCCGTCGACGAGGAGGTGCTCCGCGAGCACGCGTGCCACGTCGAGGACCGCGACATTGACCGGCTGCTCGACCGGCGTTCGTTCGTCGTGCCGGCGCCTGAACGGCTCGCAATGTTTCGGGACACGTTGTCAGCGATGCTGGATTCGCTCGACGCGAACCCCACGGCGCTGCGCTTCGAGCCGACGCAGCGGGTGCTCGAGGAAACGGTGCTCGGTGCGATCGTTGCGATGGCGGATGGCGAAGATCCGATGGCCGCTCCGGTGTCGAACGGACGCGAGCAGGTGGTCGACCGCGCGCGCGCCTACATGCAGGCGCACATCGACGAGCCGATCACGATCGCCGGGTTGTGCGTTGCGCTGCGGTTGAGCCGGCGCACGCTGCAATACAGTTTTCAGGAGTTGCTTGGGATCAACCCGGTTCGGTTTCTGCGCGCGCTGCGGTTGAACGGCGTACGCAGGGAACTGCGATCACCGACGGCAACGGCGACGGTGCAGGACACCGCGGCACGCTGGGGTTTCTGGCATCTCGGTCATTTCATCGGCGACTACAAGCACATGTTCGGCGAGCTGCCGTCGGAAACGTTGCGTGCGCACGGACCGCGCGCATCGCGCTATCCGCGCCTGCGGGGCACGCCGAGCTGTTCGTAGATCGGCCGCAGCACGTCGCGCACCATGGGCAACCGTTGCCGGAACCATACGGCGGCAACCATCGCCATGATTCCGTTCAGCGCAAAAGTGAACTTGGCACCCAACGCGCCCGCGAGCGCGCCGGCCGCGAGGTTGCCGAGCGGGGCGACGCCGAGGAAGGCGAGCGTGTAGAAGGAGGCGACGCGGCCGCGCAATCGGTCATCGACGATCGTCTGGAGGATCGTATTCGCCGACGCCGCCGCGAGGATCGTGCCGCCGCCGACGAAGACCATCAGCAGGAGCGCGAGCGGATAGAAGCGCATGTAGGCAAAGGCCGTCAGGGCGAAGCCGCTCGCCGCCGCCGCGTACAGGATGACCGGCCCGAGCCCGCGCACGGTTGCGCGACTCGCGAGATACGCCGTGGAAACCAGCGCTCCGAATCCTGCTGCCGAGAGCAGGTAGCCGAGCGTATGCGGCCCGCCGCCGAAGATGTCTTTCGCGTACACGGGCATCAGCGACGTATAAGGTGAGATCGTCCACGAGAGCGCAGCGACGAGCACGAGCAGCGCCCGCACCGGCTTCAGGCCCTGCACATAGCGCACGCCTTCCAGCCAGCTCGCCCACCAGCCGGTCGCCGCACCCGGCCGAATGTCTGCGGGCCAGTGCATCTTCCGGATCGCGACGATGACGGCGACGAACGACAGCGCGTTCAAGGCGAAGCACACCGCTTCGCTCGTCAACGCGAGCAGCAGTCCGGCGACGGCGGGGCCGATCACGCGCGCCGTGTTGACGAGCATCGAGTTCAGCGCGATGGCGTTCGCAAGATCGCCGCGATCGGCAACGAAATGCACGTACATCGACTGGCGTAATGGCAGGTCGAACGCCGTGCACGTGCCGAGCCATAGCGCCAGCACGATCAAGTGCCAGGTCTCGATCCATCCGAACGCCACCAGTGCCGCGAGAACGAGCGCCTGCACCAGCATCAGCGACTGTGTCGTCAGCAGGCCGCGCCGGCGATCGATGCGATCCGCGACAACGCCGGCGAGATTGCCGAACAGCAGAATGCCAATGTTCGCGCAGAATGCAACGACGCCGAGGAGCCACGCGGAGCCGGTCAGCCGGTAGACGAGCCACCCCATGGCCACCTGCTGCAGCCACGTGCCGATCAGCGACAGGCCCTGGCCGGTGAAGAACAGCCGGTAGTTGCGATGCCGCAACGCACGAAACGTGCGACCCGGCGTCAGTGGCATCGATCGAGCCGATAGATGCGGGAGTCGCCGTAGCCCTTCGCAAGCGCGAGCGTACCGACGTACTCGGTACGAAATTCACGCTCGCCGGTCGACGCGAGCGCGGCGGCGAACGCTTCGCTCGCGTAGATCATTCCGGGTGGCGTCACCGGTTCGATTCGCGCGGCGCGCGTGACGGCGGATCCGAAATGACCGTCGGCGCGCGTGATCGGATCGTGAATGCGGAACACGGGGCCGGCGTGCAGTGCGATGCGTACCTGTGACGCCCAGGACAGGCCCGCAGCCGTCCAGTCGACCGCAAGCATGCGCTCGAGGAAACGCAACGCGAATTCGGCGCCATCACGCGGGAGCTCGAACACTGCGTAAACCGCATCGCCCCAGGTCTTTGCCTCGAGCGGCTTCCGTGCCGAGCCGTCGATGAGTTTCGCACCGATCTCCAGAAAGCGCTGCTGGAACATCGGCGCGAATGCATCGTGCAAGCGGCTGTAGCCGGCGACATCGGCGAACAGCATCGTCTTGATCGTGCGTCGCGGCCGCTCGGCGACGATTCGCGGTTGCATGACACTGGGGACCGTGTCGTACTCCGTGTCGGCGCGCGCTGATCCATCCGTGTCGGGGCGCGCCGATGCATTCGTGTCGGGGCGCGCCGATGCATTCGTGTCGGCGGCTGCGGGCTGCATTGCATCATCAAGGATTTGCCGCAGATCGATGACGATCGGCGTCCCGACTTTTCGCGTCCACCGCTCCACCGACGCACGCGTGCCGCCGATGCGTAGGACGTCGCCCGCGTCGAGGACACACACGAGCGTCGGTACCGATTCGAGCTGCTGCGCACGCAGGATCGCAAAACCTTCGACCAGGAGCGCCGCGTGCTCGAACAGCACGTCGTCGCCGAGATATCCTTCCTCGGTCGCCATGATGACGCGTGTCGCATTGCGCAGCGCGGCGTCGAAGCGCCCGATCCACGCGTCACCCGCGACCGCCACGCTGGTACGGATGAAATCCTGCTGATCGAACGGCAGGACGATGTTGATCTCGGCCTGTCGCGCGCGCGCCGCTTCGATGAACAGCAGATCAGCGCCGCACGCCGCCGAAGTGTAGACGACCGGCTTGTACAACCGGGCGACCTGCTGGGCGAGCGCTGCCGCCACGCCCGGGATCAGCGTCGCAGGAAAGCGGGGCACCGCCCTGCCCGCTCCATCGACCATGTGTCCTGCGAACGCGACGACATCCGGGACGGGCAGTACGGCCAGCACTTCGTTCGCCCCCGGCAGCGCGCGCGCGACAAGCGCAATCTGGCGGCGCATCGTCGCGACCGTGCCGGGGCTGCCACCCGCCGCGTCGAATGCGTCGCGGTAGCGTGCGTAGGCATCGTCGATATTTCCAAGCAGGAGTGCCACCTCGCCGAGTGTCGCGAAATCCCACGCGTCGGACGGCGGCCGTGCGGCGAGTCGCGCGACGACTTCGCCCGCGAGTCGCTGCGCGGTGCTGCGATCACCTCCGACCAGCGCCATCGTCGCTGCGTTGATCGCCGGGTACGCATCGCCGCTCACGGCGTAGGCGCGCAGGTAGTGGTCGCGTGCGCGCAGCGCCAGCGCGTTCGCGCGCTCCGCGTCGGGAGCACGCTGGAATTCGTCCTTCGCAAGGCGCCCGCGAAGGCTTAGAACATCCACGATGCGTGCCGACGCGGGCGACGTTACGGCTTCCGCACGATCGAGCAACGCCCGCGCCGCATGCGCCGCGCCGGCGCGCGCGTTCGCCAGTGCAGCCAGGTAAAGCAGCTCGGGATCGCGCGGAGATTCCGCCAGCGCCTCGCGCGCGGCGTCGCAGGCGTCCCATGGCGCCCCGGCTTCGAGATGGGCGCGAACCGCGTCGATGCCCGTGATCAGGATTCCTGTGCTTCGCTGATCCACGCGCGCAGGCGACTTACGCTGATCAGTCCGCGCAGCGCCGCGGGCAATGCGTCGATCAGCGCCGCGGCCTGCTTCAGCTCGGCGCGCCTCGCGGCGGAACCCGCCAGCGCCGACGCATACAGTGCCTGGGCGAATTCGATGCGCTGCGTCAGGTCTTCGTTATCCGTGCGCGCGTGGAGTCC
>DASSEA010000132.1:0-2294 GCA_035696805.1 Casimicrobiaceae bacterium | reverse complement strand
TGACAACAAAGCCCGATCGTTCAATGGTTTGCATTACGAACCTCATCCGCGCGGATGAGCGGCTGCAGTTCGTACTCTTGGCATGAAGATGGTGTCACAAGCCATTAATTATATTTATAAATAATGGCAGACCAACGGTCTCCAAGCACCGCGGCGCACCGACTGCGTTATATTTCGACGTCTTGCAGCATCCCTCGTAGCTAACCCCCCTTGGATACGGTTCCCGTCGAGTCACTGCGCCGGGACGCCCGCGTCATCGGCGTCGTCGGGCTCGCGCACGGCATCTCGCATTTCCTGCAGCTCGCGCTGCCGCCGCTGTTTCCGCTGCTGCGTGCGGAGTTCGACGTGTCGTGGACCTTGCTCGGCTTTCTTGCCGGCGTGTTTTACGTCGCGAGCGGCTGCGTGCAGTTCACGGCGGGCTTCGTCGTCGATCGACTGGGCGCGCGGCCGGTCCTGCTCGCCGGCATGGCGCTGCTCGTCTTCGGCACGCTGGCCGCGTCGCTGGCGCCGAATCCCTGGTGGCTTTTTCCGTGCGCGGCGCTGATGGGGGCGGGCAACGGCGTCTTTCACCCATCCGATTTCGCGATTTTGAACGCGAACGTCACGCCGCGGCGGCTCGGCCATGCGTATTCCACGCACGGCGTCGGCGGCAATCTCGGTTATGCGCTTGCGCCGGTGGTGAGCTTCGGCCTCGGTGCGTCGTTCGGCTGGCGGGTCGCGCTGGTGGCCATGGGCATTGCCGGGCTGATCGTGCTCGGCGTTCTGGCGAGCCAGCGCCGGATCATGACGTCGCAGCGGGCTGCCGACGCGCACGCGCACACGCTGAAGGGCAGCGTCGCGCTGTTCGTGCAGCCGGCGATCCTGCTGTGCTTCTTCTATTTCGTGTTCCAGACGGCGGCGTCGGTCGGCCTGCAGACGTTCCTCCCGTCCGCGCTCAACGAGGGTCTCGACGTTCCGCTCGTCGCCGCGACGTCGGCCGTGACGGCGTACCTGCTCGGCGGGACCGCCGGCATCGTCATCGGCGGGTTCCTCGCCGTTCGCACGTCGCGACACGACGTGGTCGCAGCCAGCGGCCTTATGCTGGGTGCCGGCCTGCTGGGACTCGTCGCTGCGAACGCGATCCCCTTGCCCGGCCTCGTCCCGATGTTCGTCATCATCGGCCTTTTCATCGGCGCGACCGGACCGTCGCGCGATCTGATCGTCCGTCATGCGACGCCGAAGGGCGCCGCCGGGCGCGTCTACGGGTTCGTCTACTCCGGGCTCGACCTCGGCGCCATGCTCGGGCCGGTGTGGTTCGGCCTGATGCTCGACCACGGCCTGGCGCGCGAGGTGTTCATGCTGATCGGTGCGCTCTTCGTCATCGCGATCGGCACCGTCGTGCAGGTGCGTCGCGTCGGCGCCGCGCAGCCGGTGTAAGGCAGGACACGCGTGGATCTTGGGTTGGCCGGCCGTCGCGCGCTGGTGTGTGCAGCGAGCAGGGGCCTGGGCCGAGGCTGCGCGGAAGCGCTGGCGCGCGAAGGCGTCGACGTCACGATCTGCGCGCGAACGAAACGCGATGTCGCGCAGGCCGCGACTGAGATCGGCGACCTCGCTGGCCGCGCGGTGGCGTGGGTCGCGTGCGACATCACCACCGCTGAAGGTCGGGCGGAAGCGCTTGCGGCCTGTCCGAAACCGGACATCCTGATCAACAACGCCGGCGGTCCGCCGCCGGGCGATTTCCGCGAGTGGGATCGTTCGGCCTGGCTGCGCGCGCTCGACGCGAACATGCTGACGCCGATCGAGCTGATCAAGGCGACCGTCGACGCGATGATCGAGCGGCGCTTCGGCCGCATCGTCAACATCACGTCGAGCGCCGTCAAAGCGCCGATCGATAGCCTGGGGCTGTCGAATGGCGCGCGCTCGGGGCTCACCGGGTTCGTCGCGGGCCTCGCGCGGAACGTCGTCCGGCATAACGTGACGATCAACAACCTGCTGCCGGGATCGTTCGCGACCGATCGGTTGCGCACGTCGCTCGAAGGCCGCGCCAACGCGTCGGGAACGCCATACGACGAAGTTCGCGCTGCGGCGATGAAGGCGACACCGGCCGGGCGGTTCGGCGATCCCCGCGAGTTCGGCGCGATCTGCGCGTTTCTCTGCAGCGCGCAGGCAGGTTACATCGCAGGCCAGAACCTGCTGGTCGATGGCGGGGCGTATCCGGGAACGTTCTGATCGCTGAAGATGCTCGATCTCTACTACTGGACGACGCCGAATGGTCACAAGCTGACCATGTTCCTCGAGGAGACGGGGCTGCCGTA
>DASSEA010000131.1:0-7892 GCA_035696805.1 Casimicrobiaceae bacterium | reverse complement strand
GCCGTTGGAGCAGCGCCTGCCCGTCAGGCGGGGACGTTTCGACACGCGGGGTCATCACGACAGGGGGCCGACTCCACGTTCGAGCATAGATGTTTTCGGCGATCGGGTCCGGACGGCGCTTATCCGCACGGTAGAATGAACCGGCGTGATCCGAAACGATGCACTCGCCTTCACGCAGCGCTCCGTCGCCTTCCCGCCTCGCAACGTCGCCCATGCATCCGATGCTCACCACGGCCATCAAGGCCGCACGCCGCGCCGGCAACGTCATCTCGCGCGGCGCGCGCGACCTCGACCTGCTCACGGTCACGGCCACGGGCCCGAAGGATTTCGTGAGCGAGGTCGACCATGCCGCCGAAGCTGCGATCGTCGAAACGCTGCACGGCGCCTATCCGGATCACGCGATCCTGGCGGAGGAGGGCACCGCCCGCGGCCGCAATCCCGACGCCGAGAACGTCTGGATCATCGACCCGCTCGACGGCACGACGAATTTTCTGCACGGTTTTCCGCAGTACTGCGTCTCGATCGCGCTTGCGCACAAGGGCATCGTCACGCAGGCGGTGATCTACGATCCGGTTCGCAACGACCTCTTCACCGCAACGCGCGGTCGCGGCGCGTTTCTCAACGATCGACGCATCCGCGTTTCCCGGCGCACGCATCTGCGCGACTGCCTGATCGGCACCGGCTTTCCGTTTCGCGACGGCAGCTATCTCGATACCTACCTGCAGATGATGAAGACAATGATCCAGCAGTCGGCAGGGCTGCGGCGCCCGGGTGCCGCCGCGCTCGATCTCGCCTACGTTGCATCCGGTTTCTACGACGGTTTTTTCGAGATCGGGTTGAACGCGTGGGACGTCGCCGCCGGAAGCCTGCTCGTGCTCGAGGCCGGCGGCCTGATCGGCGATCTCGCCGGCGAAGGCGATTATCTGCATGGCGGCCAGGTGATCGCGGCGACGCCGAAGGTGTTCGCGCAGATCGTGCAGGTCCTCGCTCCCTATCGCCAGGGATTGATCCGCGAACGCACGGTCTCCGCGCGCGCGCCGTAGCGCGCTCGCAGCGACGCATTCGAAACGCGCGACCGGTCAGTCGCGGATCCGTTCCTCCGCCTTGCGTTCGTCGGCTGGGGGCCCCGGCACGCGCTTGATGACGCTCCGTGACGCATCACTGCGCTCGGGCCCACGCGCCTCGGGCGTCAACAACTCGATCCTGCTGCGTGATGCCGCCCATTCCAGCAATAGCGCGTAACCGACCGCCAGCAACACCGGACCGAGGAACACGCCGATGAAGCCGAACGCGATCGCGCCGCCCAGCACGCCGAGCAGCACGAGAACAAACGGCAGGTCGACGCCGCGGCTGATCAGGAGCGGCTTGATCACGTTGTCGATCGTCGACACTGCGAGCGCGCCCCACAGCAGCACGAACACCCCCCATCCCGTCGACCCCGTCTGGATCAGCCACAATCCGGCGGGCACCCACACGAGCGGCGGCCCGATCGGTACCGGCGACAGCACGAACGTCAGCAAGCCGAGCAGTGGCGCGGCCTGGATCCCGGCGATCCAGAATCCAATCCCCGCGACGACGCCCTGCACCAGCGCCGTCCCGAGGATGCCGACGACGACGCCGCGAACCGTCGCCGTCGCCACCGAGGCGAGGTGCGTGCCGCGTTCACCGGCGATGCGCTGTGCAGCACGGCGAACGTGCGCGACGATCGCATTGCCGTCGCGATACATGAACCACGCGATGAAGAGCGCCAGCGTCATCTGCAGAATCGCGCCGACCACCGACGCGCCCGACGCGACGGCGAATTTGCGCAGCGGCTCGACGTAATCGCCGAGGACGCCGAGCAGTTGGGCGGTGTCGTGCGCCATGCTGGTCCAGTACGTTGCCACGGTGGAGCCGATCACCGGAAGGTTCGCCACCCATGCCGGGGGTTCGGGCGGACCGGCTTCGAGCAGGCTGCGACCCCACGCAGCCATCAGCGCTGCGTTGTCTGCGATCGTCGCGCCGACCACGATGAACGGTGCCAGCATCAGGAGCGCGAGCAGGATGACCATCGCCAGCGCGGCCAGGCCGGCGCGATCGTGAAAGCGCGCGGTGACGAACAGGTACAGCGGCCATGTCGTCGTGCAGAGGATCGCCGCCCATACGAGCGCGGTTATGAAAGGCTGCAAGACGAAAAAGCAGCCCGCGATCAGCATCGCGAGCATC
The DNA here is from genome assembly GCA_035696805.1 of Casimicrobiaceae bacterium. Lineage (GTDB taxonomy): Bacteria > Pseudomonadota > Gammaproteobacteria > Burkholderiales > Casimicrobiaceae > VBCG01. Next base: position 5,687 of record DASSEA010000131.1, on the reverse strand, counting down.
GCGAGCGTCAGCGCCTGATCGAGCCGCGACGAGGGTAGCGGCACGTCAGTGCCTCGCGTCCGGCGTTTCGGTGGCGAGCAATGCGTCGATGCGGGCGCGAAGCTGCTCGCTGTCGACCGGTTTCACCAGGTAGCCGGAGAAGCCGGCGGCTTTCGCTGCCTGCTCGGTGTCGCGCGGCTGGCCGTAGCCGGTCAGCGCAAGCAACTTCGCCCGCGCAACGATCGGATGCGCGTGAAGTTTCTGCGCCAGTTCGTAGCCGGTCATGCCGGGGAGGCCGATATCGAGCACGATGACGTCGGGATCGATCGCGATCGCCGAAGCCATGGCCGTGTCCGGATCGTGAGCCGTCTGCACGTCGAAGCCGTTCATCGCCAGCAGCGTCGCCAGCGCATCGGCCGCGTCCACGTTGTCATCGACGACGAGCAGCCGATACGCCCGCTTCTTCTCCACGCCGACGGCAGCATCGCTTGCTTCGCGCGCCGCAGCGGCCGCAGGCAGCGTCACCGTGAAGGCGCTTCCGTACCCGGCGCCCGCGCTGTCGACGGCAACGGATCCGCCCATCAGCTTCACGAGCCGCCCCACGATCGCAAGCCCGGTGCCGAGGCCCTGCGACGCAACGCGATCGGCGTAGCGATCGAACAGGTCGAACAGGCGCGGCTGCACGCTGGCGTCGATGCCTTGGCCGGTGTCGGTCACCGTGATTTCGACCGCATCGTCGACACGCGCGGCAGCGATTCGCAAGTCCCCCGATTTCGGGGTGAACTTCGACGCGTTGCCGACCAGATTGCCGATCACCTGCGTCAGTCGCTCCGCGTCAGCGATGACCGCGAGGTCGCGCGGGGTGATGTCGATGGCAAGTTGTTGCCCGCGATCGCGGATGCTCGCGGCATGTCGTGCGACGGCGCGCTCGACTGCCTGCGCCACGTCGACCCGTTCGCGCGCGATGTGGACGTTTCCGCTGTCGATACGCGACAGGTCGAGCAGATCGCCGACGACTTCCGCCAGACGTGCGCTCTGACGCTCGATGATTTCGTGCGCGCGCGCAACACGCGGGTCGTCGCTGGCCTGCAGGTGCCGCATCAGTTCGATCGAACTGCGGATCGGCGCAAGCGGATTGCGCAATTCGTGCGCGAGAGCGGCGAGGAACATGCTCTTGCGCTGCTCGAACGCACCGAGCGTCGCTTCGGCGTCCTTGCGCTCGGTGATGTCGATGCCGGCATCGATGTACCCCGCGAACGTGCCGTCGCCTTCGAAGCGAGGCGTGCCCGTATCGAGCACCCAGCGGTAGCTGCCATCGCGGCGGCGCAGTCGATACTCGAGCGTGAAAGGTGCGCGGCGCTCGAACGCGTGGGTGAACGCCTCCTGCCGCGGACCGAAATCCTCCGGATGAACGCTGGACGTCCAGCCGTCGCCCAACTCCTGCTCGAGCGAGCGCCCGGTGAACGTCAGCCACGAGCGGTTCGCGTAGACGAGCGCACACGCCGCGTCGCACATCCACACCAGCACCGGCATCTGATCGGCGAGCACGCGAAAACGCGCCTCGCTCTCCTCGAGTGCGGCACGCGCGTGCCGCGCTTGCGTGACGTCGCGAAACACGAGCACGTAGCCGCCCGCACCGCGTTCGTCGCGGATCGCGCTCGTCTTGAATTCGACCAGCCGCTCGGTGCCGTCGCGCGCCACCAGCACCGAGTCGTCCGGACGCGGGGTGGCCGCATCGAGCGGCCCGTCGAGCCACCGCCGCGTCTTTTCGTCGAGCGTCCGGAAGACCTTGCCGAGCGGCCTTCCGATCGCCTCGGCGGCCGGCCATCCGGTCATGGACGTCGCGCAATCGTTGACGAAGGTGATGTTGCCCTGCGCGTCGGTTGCAATCACCGCATCGGTGATCGCGCGCAGCGTCACCTCCGAGCGATCGCGCTCCGCGGCGAGTTCGCCGCGCGCCTGCTCGAGACCCGCTTCGCGCGAGAGAACTTCCCTCGCCAGCGCGTGCGCGCGTTCGCGCGATGCCCGCAACGCCGATGCGATGCCGCCGATGCACAGCGCGGCCGCACCGTAGAGGCCGAGCTGGACGGCATCCTGGATGTCGATCGCACCCCACCGATCGCCGGGGCTGAGGTATGCGTACCAAGCGATCGCGCCGCCGAGCAGCGTCGACACGACGGCCGGGCCGAGGCCGCCGTACCACGCGGCGAAGGCCACCGCCATCAGCAGCGGCGAGTACGTCATCTGGTGACCGAGCAAGGGATCGAGAATCGCGCGCACGGCCCACGCGCCGACGCACGCGAGCACGGCGATCGCGTAGGCGAGCGTAACGTCGGTCAGCTGTGCGCGTGACAGCGGTCGCGCCGGCTCGTCGGCGTCCGCGTCTGCGGCATCGCCATCGTGGCCGAGGGAATTCAGCACCCACGCGACGACGAACGCGACGATCGCCGGCAGGCCGAGGCCGAGGCCGGCAACGGTGAGCGCAACGATCAGATCGTCGACGCCGACGGTTCGAAACACCGCCCACACGATGACCGCGGCGCTGGCGACGAGAAATGCGGTCCCGACCCACGTCAGCCCGCGCGCGATCTGCGACAGCGTGCGGTCGTGCTCGACCCCCGCTTCGACGGAAGGGGTCGACACTAGCTTCGCCTGCGAATGGATTGCCAATCCTGCATCGGACAGTCGTGCACCGTTCGGAACCGCACCTGACAGACGACTCGATCGCCGATCGCGCAGGGCGCGACGGCACCTGCAGTCATTGTATCGAGTGAGGCGCTAAAGCCGCGGTCGCCATGGAACCGCCTGGCGGGTCGCAGGGCCGCCGATGAACCGTTCGGCTCGCTGCCGGGGCACGCAACCCTAGGGCCGATCGTCGTGCACGGGACCGTGCCGACGCATGGAATGGCAGCCGCGAACGCGGCCGCGAATTACGTCATGAGCAACGCGCGATGACCGAGATTTCAGCGTCCCGAGCGAGACGATCGGCGCGAATCCGCGCGCGCCGAACGCGCGCGCCGCGCGGGTGGCGTTCCGTCGGCTTCCGCATCCGGCGCAACGTTTCGATCGGCGGCCATCGGCGCTCGCGCCGAAAGCGCCTCGAACGCCGCTTCCAGATCGACCTTCGCCTTGCGGGCGAGCGGAAAGAGCTCGCCTTCCTCTTCCTTGACGTGATGCTTGACGTATTCGCCGAGCACCTTGAACGTCGCGAAGTAGCGCTCGTCGTCGGGGTCCATCGATTGCAGTTCGGCGATCAATTGCTTAGCCGAGTTGTGTTCGACGCGCGCTTCGGCGATCAGGTGGTCGTCGTCCGCGGGCTCGACCGCCGGATACACGAATTCCTCTTCGATCTCCGCGTGAAGCGTCAGTGCATTGCACGCTTCCTCGACGATCGGCTGCAGCGCCTCGGGATCGTCGGAAACCTTTTCGCCGCGGCTGAATAGCTTCTTCACGCGCGCGTGATCGTCGGTTAGCAAGTCGATCACCTGCTGCGTATACGTGGTCGCGTCCTGTGCGCGACCGCGGACGACGGCACGACCTTGCGTGGAGCGCCCGGATTTCGGTGCCTGCGAACGGTTCATGTCGTTCTCCGATGTCGAACTTTGAAGGGTCGGCGCGGCACGCCGCATCAGGATGCGTGCAAGCTCCGTGCCGTGCGTTTTAAAGCCGTTGGTTGTCTGGCCGCCCCGGCCGTGCGGTCCGTGGGAGATACGACGTGCGCGGTTCGTAAAAATTACCGGAGCCAGCGGCAATTGCTGCTGTGCAAATGCACGATGCAACGCCTTAGGAACAAGCGCTCGTCCTTCGCGGGCGAATCATTCACTCGGCACGCTTGGTGCTAAAAGGTGTTTCGATTCCTTCCCAGCGCACCCCCAGCGCGAGTCTTCCACGATGAAACACGAGCGCGACCCATCGACCCCAATCATCGCCGGCAGCCACCCCATCGTGCGGCACGCCGTGTTCCCGGTCGCAGGCTTCGGCGCGAGCTTTCTGCCCGCCACGAAGGCGTGTCCAAAGGAAATGCTCCCCGTCGTCGACAAGCCGCTGATCCAGTATGCCGTCGAAGAGGCGGCGGCCGCCGGCTTGACGCACATGATTTTCGTCACCGGTCGCAGCAAGCGCGCGATCGAGGATCATTTCGACCACGCGTATGAACTCGAGCGCGAGCTTGCGGCGCGCGACGACGCGGACGCGCTGTCGGCGCTGCGCTCGGCAATACCGCCGGGCGTGACGTTCAGCTACGTTCGGCAGCCTGACGCCGCAGGCGTGACCGATGCGCTGCGGCGGGTACGCTCGCTCGTTGGCGACGAGCCGTTCGCGGTGGTGTTGCAGGATCAACTGATCGACGCCCCGCGACCGGCGCTCGCGCAACTGCTCGACGTGTTTGACGAGCAGCGCGTGAGCATCGTCGGTGCCGAGCGCGCCGACCCGGCGGAAGCCGTTGCGGCGTGCCTGATTGGGGCCGATCTGCGCACGAGTGCGGTGCGCGCAGCGCGCGCGCTCGTGAAGGTGCCGCCGATCGGTGCAGTGTCGGCACCGCTTACGGCAGCCGGACGCTTCGTCTTCACGGCCGCGGTCTGGAGCGTGCTGGCCGCACCGAAGCCGCCTTCGCAGGCGCCGTCGCTGGTGGCCGTGACTCGCGCATTGATGGAACGCGAGCGCGTGTTCGCGTGCCTGATCGATGGACGCCGTTTCGACTGCGGATCCAAGCTTGGATACCTCGAAGCACAGTTCGCGTTCGCGCAGAAGCGCAGTGACCTCTGGAATGGACTGCAGCAACGGCTCGCCGATCTGCTCGTGCACGAGGGCGGCAGCCACGACCGCGCGACGAACGCGGTGCTGACCGGCACCGCAACGGGATCGCAGTTGCCGACCCCGGGATCGTGATCCAGGCCGCGCGTGGCACGCCCCTTGCGAAAATCAACTGTTGCGAGATCGATGTACCGCGCGGGCCGCATGACGCGCGACGGTGAAACGGTTACACGCCTTCGGTAGGGCGTGAGAAAGGACTGACGATGGCAACGACACGATCGACGATTCCCGCGGGCGGCACCGAGAACACCGCACCGATCAGCATGGGTGATGCGGACACCCGGTATCGCAGCGGCGAGGATTACTGGAGCAATGCAAAGAAGGGGCCGGGTCCGCAGGTCATGGCTGCCGATACGCTGACCGGCGACGACGTGCGCAACGATGCGAACGAAAAGCTCGGCGAGATCACCGACATCATGCTCGACGTCCCGACGGGACGGGTCGCCTATGCAGTGATGTCGGTCGGCGGCGTGCTGGGCGTCGGCAACAAGCTGTTCGCGATTCCCTGGTCGGCGATGCAACTCGACACGCAGAACAAGTGCTTCCGCCTCAAAGTCGCGAAAGAACGGTTCGAGGAGGCGCCCGGATTCGACAAGGATCATTGGCCATCGATGGCCGATCAACGGTGGGCGGAGGACGTGCACTCGTTTTATCAGGCACGTCCCTACTGGTCCTGAGCATCGTGGGGACGCATGCGAGGGACGGCGCGCCGTCCCTCGTTTTTTGGCGCTGCGCGGAGCAACGCCGCGGCGGGCTTACGCTGACCTGCGAACGATGAGACGATCATCGCACAACGCCAAGCGATCGAAGGCGCACCCCATCGGCGCGGCGCTCGTTGCGGCCCAGTTGCGCTACGCTCGCCACGGCGACCCCGGCTTTCGCCGCGAAGGCGAACC
>DASSEA010000130.1:0-12751 GCA_035696805.1 Casimicrobiaceae bacterium | reverse complement strand
GGAACGACTGTATACTGTATACCGTATACGTTGTTGATAGCAGCTAAACCGTTGACCCCGGCGCGCGTAACCTTGGCGTGTGCCCGCGCTGCGAATCCCGGTCCAGGAGATCTCCGTGCAACAGTCGCCACCCATTCGAGTCATCGTCGCGAAGGTCGGACTCGACGGCCACGATCGCGGCGTCAAGATCGTCGCCCGCACACTGCGCGATGCGGGCATGGACGTCATCTACACCGGTCTGCACCGTACGCCCGAGGAGGTCGTCGAGGCGGCCATCCAGGAAGACGTCGACGTGATCGGCGTCAGCATCCTGTCAGGGGCGCACATGACGGTGTTTCCGCGCCTCGTGACCCTGTTGAAGGAGCGCAGCGCCGACGACATCCTGGTCGTGGGCGGCGGCGTCATTCCCGACGACGACCTGCCGAAGCTGAAGGCGCTCGGCGTCAAGGACATCCTGTTGCAGGACACGCCGCCGGCAGCGATCGTCGACATGATCCGGCGGGTCGTCACTGAGCGCGGTGCGCGGTAACCATGGAGCAGTGGTCGTTTCCGCCGCGCTTCGACGCGGATTACCTGCCCGCAGCGCAGTCGCGTTACTGGTTCCCACGGCGCGAGACGCTGCCCGCCGCCGAGCGTGACGCCGCGATCGTCGAACGCCTGCAGCAACTCACGCGCTATGCGTGGAAGACGTCGCCGTTCTACCGGCGCAAGTGGGAAGAAGCCGGTTTCCATCCCGATCATCTGCGATCGCTCGAAGACTTCGAGGCGAAGGTGCCGGTGATCAACAAGAAGGACCTGCGCGACGCGCAGAGCCGTGTGCCGCCGTTCGGCGACTACCTGTGCATTCCGGACGAGGACGTGCATCACATCCACGGCACCTCGGGCACGACCGGCCGGCCCACGGCGTTCGCGATCGGTCGCGCGGACTGGGAGGCGATTGCCAATGCGCACGCGCGAATCATGTGGGGCATGGGCATCAGTCCGGGCGATACCGTGTTCATCGCCGCGATCTTCAGTCTGTACATGGGCTCGTGGGGCGCACTGAGCGGCGCCGAACGCCTGCGCGCGAAGGCGTTTCCTTTCGGTGCCGGCGCGCCGGGAATGACGGCGCGCGCGGCGATGTGGCTCGATCTCGCCAAGCCGTCGGCACTCTATGCGACGCCGTCGTTCGCACTGCACCTGGCGGAGGTCGCGCGTGCGGAAGGTTACGACCCGCGCACGTTCGGCCTGAAGACGATGTTCTTCTCCGGCGAACCCGGCGCGTCGGTCCCGGGCGTGCGCGATCGAATCGTCGACGCGTATGGCGCGCGTGTCGTCGACTGCGGCTCGATGGCCGAAATGACGCCGTTCATGCACGTGAGCGGCAGTGCCGAAACGGACGGCATGCTGTGCTGGCAGGACATCGTCTATACGGAGGTGTGCGATCCGCAGACGTTCCGGCGGGTGCCGTACGGTCAGCGCGGCACGCCGGTGTACACGCATCTCGAGCGCACGTCGCAGCCGATGATACGGCTCGCGTCGGGCGATCTGACGCTGTGGGAGTTCGGCCCGACGCCGTGCGGGCGCACGTATCCGCGGCTGCCGCAAGGCATCTTCGGCCGCATCGACGACATGTTCACCGTTCGTGGCGAGAACGTGTATCCGAGCGAAGTCGACGCCGTGTTGAACCAATTGACCGGATACGGCGGTGAACATCGCATCGTCATCACGCGCGAAGGCGCGATGGACGAACTCGTCATTCGCATCGAGATCGCGCCGGAGCACGATGCGCGCGGCGCCGATGCGAGAGCAGACCTTCGCGACGACGCTGCGCGGCGGCTGCAGAAGATGCTCGGACTGCGCTCCAGGATCGAGGTTGTCGCGCCCGGGACGTTTCCGCGCACCGACTTCAAGGCGCGACGCGTGATCGACGATCGCGAAGTGTTCCGGGAGATGATGAGGCGTTCGTGAGGATGGAGGATCGAGGATCCAAGATCGGGCGGGACACGCCACGCTCCGACGCTCCTGCGACCCCGGATGCTCGATCACTGTTTCCCGCTCGCATGCCCTACGTCCCTTCTCCCGATCTCGCGCCGCGCGTACTCGCGGGTGACACGCGTGCGATCGCGCGGCTGCTGACGCGCGCGGAGTCCGGCGTCGAGGAGGCGCGGTCGACGCTCGACGCGATGTTCGCGCATGCCGGGCGTGCGCACGTCGTCGGCATCACCGGTGTGCCGGGCAGCGGCAAGTCGACCCTCGTTGCGAAGCTCGCCGCCGCCGTGCGGCGCAGCGGGCGCAAGATCGCAATCGTCGCCGTCGATCCCTCCAGCCCGTTTTCGGGCGGCTCGATCCTCGGCGATCGCATTCGCATGAGCGAGCTGATCGGCGATCCGGGCGTGTTCGTGCGCAGCATGGCGACGCGCGGTGCGCTCGGAGGTCTCGCGAAGGGCACGCTCGAGGCGGTGGACGTGCTCGATGCGGCGGGCTTCGACATGGTCGTCATCGAAACGGTCGGCGTCGGTCAGGACGAGGTCGAGGTGGCGCGCGCGGCGCATACGACGGTCGTCGTGTCCGCGCCCGGACTCGGCGACGATATCCAGGCGATCAAGGCCGGCATCCTGGAAATCGCGGACATCCACGCCGTCAGCAAATGCGACAAGCCGGATGCGAACAAGACGCTCGCGGATCTCAAGAACATGCTGGCGCTCGGTCTGACCAGCCTCGACCGGAAAGCGGGGTCAGACTCGGCTATTCCCCAGGCGGCCGAGACGCCGTCACGCAGTGCGTCCGGGAAAGTCGAGTCGGGCGCTCCTTCATGGCGGCCGCCGGTGATCGCCACCAGCTCGGTGCGCGACGAAGGTGTCGAGCGCTTGCTCGACGCCATCGACGGTCACCGTGCGGCGCTCGACAAAAGCGGCGACATCGACGTGCGCCGCGCGGCGATCGCCGAGCGCCGCCTGCTTGCAGCCGGTGAGGCGATCCTGCGCGAACAGTTCGCGCGTCATCGCGACGGCAAGCTTTCTTCGTTACTCGAGCAGTTGCGCGAGCGCAGCGTTTCACCGAACGCCGCGGCGCGCCAGCTGTTGCACGAATTGCACATTGGAGGCGAGAGATGAATGATTCGATCCGCGGCGGAGCCACTCTGGATGCGAACGCGAGTGCCGCGCTCGCCGCACAGGTCGACGCGTGGGAGAAGAACGAGGTCGCCGGTTTTGTCGCTCGCGCACCCGAGCGCGCCGTCGAATTCGCAACGGTCGGCGGCTTTCCCGTCAAGCGCACGTACACGGCGCTCGACGTCGCCGACACGCCGCTCGAGGACATCGGACTCCCGGGCCGGTATCCGTTCACGCGCGGCCCGTATCCGACGATGTATCGGGGTCGCTTCTGGACGATGCGCCAGATCGCAGGCTTCGGCACGGCCGAGGACACGAACCAGCGCTTCAAGTACCTGATCGCGCAGGGACAAACCGGACTGTCGACCGACTTCGACATGCCGACGCTCATGGGCTACGACAGCGACCATCCGATGAGCGAAGGCGAAGTCGGCCGCGAAGGCGTGGCGATCGACACGCTCGCCGACATGGAGCATCTGTTCGACGGCATCGATCTCGAGACGATCTCGGTGTCGATGACGATCAACCCGAGCGCGTGGATCCTGCTCGCGATGTACGTCGCGCTCGCGCAGAAGCGAGGCTACGACCTGCACAAGCTGTCGGGCACGGTGCAGGCGGACATCCTGAAGGAATACCAGGCGCAGAAGGAATGGGCGTTCCCCGTCGCGCCGTCGGTGCGGATCGTGCGCGACTGCATCACGTACTGCGCCCGCACCATGAAGCGCTACAACCCGATCAACATCTCGGGCTATCACATCTCCGAAGCGGGCGGGTCGCCGCTCGATGAAGTCGCGTTCACGATGTGCAACCTGATCACCTACGTCGAGGAGGTGACGAAAACCGGGATGCACGTCGACGAATTCGCGCCCCGGCTCGCGTTCTTCTACGTTTGCCAATCCGACTTCTTCGAGGAGATCGCCAAGTTCCGCGCCGTGCGCCGCGTTTACGCGAAGATCATGCGCGAGCGCTTTGGCGCGAAGAACCCGGAATCGATGCGACTCCGCTTCCATTGCCAGACGGCGGCCGCGTCGCTGACCAAGCCGCAGTATCAGATCAACGTCGTGCGCACCGGCCTGCAGGCGCTGGCCGCCGTGCTCGGCGGCGCACAGAGCCTGCATACGAACGGCATGGACGAGGCGTTCGCCATTCCGACCGAAGAGGCGATGAAGATCGCGCTGCGCACGCAGCAGATCATCGCGCAGGAAAGCGGCGTGGCGAACGTCGTCGATCCGATCGGCGGTTCCTACTTCGTCGAAAGCCTGACGACACAGTACGAGCGGGCGATCTTCGAGGTGATCGACGAGGTCGACCGCAACGGCGGGACGATCAAGCTCACGCAGGAAGGGTGGTTCCAGCGCCGCATCGCGGACTTCGCCTACGACACCGCGCTCAAGAAGGCGAACGGCGACAAACCCGTCATCGGCGTCAACCTGTACGCCGATCCCGACGAGCATTTCGACATCGAGTTGCACCCGTACGATTCCTCGACGGCCGAGCGCCAGATCGAACGCCTGCATCGCGTGCGGCGCGAGCGCGACAACGCGAAGGTGAATGCGCTGCTCGAGCAGCTGGTTGCCGTTGCGCAAGACGAAAGCCGCAACATCATGCCGATCACCATCGAGCTGGTGGCGGCGGGTGCGACGATGGGCGACATCATCGAGAAGCTGAAGACGCTTTGGGGAACGTATCGGGAGAACCCGGTCTTTTGACGAACGTGATGCGGGGTACCGTGGCGGAATGGGTCGCGCGCTTCCTTGCGGCGCGCGGGCCGGCGCGCGTCTTCGGCCTGCAGGGCGGGCACATCCAGCCGATCTGGGATCGCCTGGCCGCGACCGGCGTTCCGATCGTCGATGTGCGGCACGAGGGCGCGGCCGTGCACATGGCGGCCGCGCATGCGTTGTTGACCGGTGACGTCGGTGTCGCGCTCGTCACGTCCGGCCCCGGCGTCACCAATTGCGTGACGTCGATCGCGAACGCGGATCTCGAACGGGCGCCGGTGCTCGTCATCGGCGGGTGTCCGCCGGCGCGCCAGGACTACCGCGGGCCGCTGCAGGGCACGCCGCATGCGGAAATCCTGCGGCCGATCACGCGCCGCTCGCGCACGCTTCGCATCGCCGATCAGGTCGTGCGCGAATTGCACGAGGCAGTGACGATCGCGCAAGGCGCAGGCAACCTGCCGGGGCCGGTGTACGTCGAAATCCCCACCGACGTCCTGCGCACCGTCATCGCCGACGCCGCCGTATTCCCGGAATTCCTGCTGCATCGTTCTCCGCCGCGCACGCTGGCCGATCCCGCGGCGATCGACGCAGCCGCAACCTGCCTTCGCGCGGCGCAGCGCCCGCTCGTGATCAGCGGACGTGGCGCGGCCTGCGCTCGCGACGCGCTGACGGCGTTCCTCGACACGAGCGGCGCCGCCTATCTCGACACGCAGGAGTCGCGCGGCCTCGTTCCCGCCGAGCACGCTGCCTACGTCGGCGCCATGCGCGCCGCCGCGATGCGCGACGCCGATCTCGTCGTGACGGTCGGGCGCAAGCTCGACTATCAGCTCGGCTACGGCTCGCCCGCGGCATTCCCCGGCGCGCGCTTCGTGCGCATCGCTGCGCACGCCGGTGAAATCGGCGACAACCGCCCGGGTGAAGTCGCGATCCTGGGCGATGTGGCCGCGACATTGACGATGCTGTTGCAGGCGCTCGACGGCGACGCGCGTGATCGCGATCGGACGTGGCAGCGTGCGCTGCACGACAAGCACGTGGAGCGATCCGAGCGTTTCGTGCGCGCGCTCGCCGGGACACCGGCGGGCAACGACGGACGTATGCACCCGAATCGCATCTTCGCGGCGCTTCGGGGCGTGCTCCGCGACGACGCGATCGGCGTCGCCGACGGCGGCGACATCCTGAGCTTCGCAAGGCTCGGCTTGTCGACGTCGACGTACCTCGACGCCGGCGCGTTCGGCTGCCTCGGCGTCGGCGTACCATTCGCCAACGCCGCCGCGCTCGCCTTTCCAGGCCGCCAGGTCGTCGCCGTATGCGGTGACGGCGCGTTCGGGCTGCACGCGATGGAAATCGACACCGCCGCGCGGCATCGATGCAAGGCCGTCTTCGTCGTTGCGAACAACGCCGCGTGGAACATCGAGCGCGTCGACCAGGAGCGCAACTACGAGGGACGCGTGACGGGCACGACGCTCGCGGATTCGGACTACGCCGCGATGGCGCGCGCGTTCGATCTGCACGCCGAGCGCGTCACGGACCCCGCTTCGTTGCAGGGCGCGTTCGAGCGCGCGTTCGCGCATGCGCCGGCGCTCGTCGACGTCGTCGTCACCCGCGATACGCTGTCGTCCGATCTCGAGAAGGGCCTGAGCATCGTGCCCGATCATCAGCCGCTGACCGCATGGGACAATGCCGAGCGCGAACGCCTGCACGTCGACACCGCACGATGACGCACGACCGGATCCTCGATTACCTGCATCACCACCCCGCCGTCGGGCGCGATGCCCGGATTGCCGAGCGCGGCGTCGTCATCGGACGCTCGCGTATCGGCGCCGAACCGACGCTCGCCGACTACGCGACGATCCGCGCGGACGGCGAGACGATCGGCGTCGGGACCGACGTCTGGTTCGGCGAACACGCGACCGTTCACATCGCCGATCAGATCCTCGGCACCGTGATCGGCGACCACGTCACGATCGGCCGCTACGCGATCGCGCATGCGTGCACGCTCGGCGACGGTGTCGTCGTCGGCGAATCGTCGGCGGTGATGGACGGTGCGCAGGTCGGCGGCCACGCGCTGATCGCCGCGGATAGCGTCGTTCCGCCGCGCAAGGAGCTTCCGGGCGGATTTGTCTACGCCGGTCATCCGGCGAAGCCCGTGCGCGAGATTGCGCGCGACGAACTCGCGACACTCGCAAGCGCCTTACGTCGCGGCACGCCGACCGAGTTGCTCGCATCGAAGCGGCTGCCGCCGTGGGACGACGTCGTCCGGCGCTTGCCGACAACCAGCGTCGGACCGCTTTTCGCGCTCGGCGGGCGCGCGCCCCGGATCACCAATGCCTACGTCGCGCCGACGGCCATCGTCGCGGGCGACGTCGATATCGCCGGTGAAGCGAGCGTGTTCTTCGGCTGCGCCGTCTGCGCGGGCGGTGCGCGGATCGTCATCGGCGAACGCTCGAACGTGCAGGACAACTCGGTGCTCGAAACGGACATCGACCGCGGTGATCTCGTGATCGGTGCGGGCGTCACGATCGGTCACAACGTGCAGCTCGGGTCCGGAACGATCGGCGACAACGCGCTGATCGGCATGGGCTCGCGCATCGCCGATCGTGTCGTCGTCGAGCGCGATGCGTGCATCGGCGCCGGCGCGTGGGTCGAGCCGGGGACCGTCGTGCCCGCGGGCTGGATCTGGGCCGGCCGCCCGGCCCGGGCGTTTCGCGAGCTGAAACCGGCCGAGCGCGCGGAGTTTGCCCGCGCGCGCGACATCTACGTCACGTATTCGAGCGATTACCGCAAGCAGCAGGCGCGCGGGTAGCGGCGCGCCGACGACGGCCACGCGACCGCGGCATGCCGGAGCAACACCGCGGCGTCCTGCGGGGTCATCGCTGAAGCGTCATCGCGGCAGCGTGATCTCCACGTTCATCGCCGCCTGCTGCAGGTGCGCGCGAACGAGCGCCGCAGCCGCATCGCCATCGTGTCTGCCAATCGCGCGCACGATCTGCTCGTGCTCGACCCAGATGGCCTTGCGATAATCGCGATGCTGCAGCACTTCGCGCATCGCGCGGCGCAGGTGATTCCACAGTTCGCGCATCAGGTCGACGAACAGCCGGTTGCCAGACAGCTCGTACACGTACATGTGGAACTGCATGTCGGATGCGATCAGCTCGGCGATCGAATTGCGGCGGATCGCCTCCTTGCCGGCGGCGACCATCCGTTCGCCGCGCGCGACGTCGTCCGCCGTCGCCCGCTGCGCCGCAAGCGATGCGGCTAGCGGCTCGATCCCGAGCCGCAACTCGTAGATCGAACGCGTGAACTCGCGGTCGAGCGGCGCCACCATCAGGCCGCGACGCCCGGCTTCGCTGACGAATCGCTGCTGTTTGAGCAGCAGCAGCGCCTGGCCGACGGGCTGTCGCGACACCGCGAGCTTCTGCGCGACCGATTCCTGCGTCAGCCGTTCCCCCGGTTCGAGCCGGCCATCGCAGATGGCGTCGAGAATCGTTTGATACACCTGCTCGACGATCGTCGGCGAAGGCTGCACCGATGCCATCGTCGCGGACGATTCACGCGCGCTCATGCTGCGATCATACCGTCTGCAGTTCGATTTCCGCGGGTGTGCCGGCTCGTTGCAGCGCGTGTTCTGCGTCGCGTTAGCGCTGCCGTTACCGCGGGCGCGATGACGCGATCCGGTCGCATCGGCCGTATAATCGGCGCGCCGCGGGCGTTCGCGCGACGCGATCTTCCCCTCGCCATTCCGCATGAGCCTCGATCGCGTTCCCGCCGGTGCCGACGTCCCGAACGACTGCAACGTCGTCATCGAGATTCCGATGCACGGCGAGCCGATCAAATACGAAGTCGACAAGGAAACCGGCGCCGTCTTCGTCGATCGCTTCATGTCGACGTCGATGCACTATCCGTGCAACTACGGCTACATCCCGCAGACGCTGTCAGACGACGGCGATCCCTGTGACGTGCTCGTGATCTCGCCGGTGCCGCTCATCACCGGCGTCGTCGTCCGTTGTCGTCCCATCGGCATGCTGAAAATGGACGACGAGGCAGGCGGCGACGCAAAGATCCTCGCCGTGCCGATCGACCGGCTGTCGTCGATGTACCGGGCAATCGAAACGCCGCGCGATCTGCCCGAGCCGCAGTTGTCGCAGATCGCCCACTTCTTCGAGCACTACAAGGACCTCGAGCCGGGCAAGTGGGTGCGGCTGTCCGGCTGGGTCGGGCCGGAGGAGGCCAAGCGCGAGATTCGCGACAGCGTCGATCGCTATCGCGGTACGCGCGGTTGAGCGGCGCGCTTCGCGTGCGCGCGCGCGGCAACCCGCTGCTGCCCGCGCTGTTCGTCGTGCTGTGGAGCACCGGCTTCATCGCGGCCAAGTACGGATTGCCGTATGCGCCGCCGCTCAAGTTCCTGCTCCTGCGCTTTTCGCTCGTCACGGTTCTGATGCTCGCCGTGACGGTCACGACGCGCGCGCCATGGCCGTCCCCGCCGCGTCAGTACGCGCACATCGCGATCGCCGCATGGCTCGTCCATGGCGTGTATCTCGGCGGCGTGTTCGTTTCGATCGCGGCGGGAATGCCGGCGGGCACGAGCGCAATGCTGGTCGGGCTGCAGCCGATCCTCACCGTCTTTCTCGCGCGCGCGTGGCTCGGCGAGCGCATCAGCGCGTTGCAGTGGGGCGGGCTCGTGCTCGGCCTGCTGGGCGTGTACTTCGTCGTGCGACACAAGGTCGCGCTCGGTGGCGACACGACGGCGCTGATTGCCGTCGTCGTCGCGCTCGTCGGCATCAGTGTCGGCACGCTCTATCAGAAGAAATATTGTGCGCACGTCGATCTGCGCAGCGGCGCGGTCGTGCAATTCGCTGCGTGCACGCTGTTGTACGCGCCGATCGTCGCACTGACCGAACCGCAGCCGATCGCGTTCACGCCGCAATTCATGTTTGCGCTCGGATGGTCGGTGTTCGTGCTGTCGGTCGGCGCGATCAGCCTGCTCTACTGGCTGCTGCGGCACGGGGCCGCCGCGGACGTCGCGCGCCTTTTCTACCTGGTGCCGCCGGTCACGGCGCTGATGGCGTTCGCGCTCTTCGGTGAACGGCTCGATGCGCTCGCGATCGCCGGCATGGTGCTGATCGCCGTCGGCGTCGCGCTCGCGCGAAGACGCTAGCAGCGTCGCGATTTCAATCCCGCACGACGGTCGTCCCGGCGACGCGGTCGTGCAGGAACCGCCGGTCGCGATCGAAGACCGACCACGCGTAATTGAGGGCCAGGAGGCCCGCCGCCAGGCGTGCGGCCGGCGCGGGGCGCAGCGCGGCATACGCGACCAGCGCCAGCGCGGGACCGATCCACGCGGCCGCGTAGCGCGTCAACGCCACACGACGCGTCGGTACCTGCCCGTTCCCGTCCGCCAGCCGCAGCCGCCAGGTCTTCTGCGGCAGCGTGCGCCGTCCATCGCTCCAGGACCACGTGTAGTACCACGCCGCACCGCCGGCCAGGGCGCAGAACAGCAGCGTGCGCGCGAAGAGCGGCGGGATCGTCAACGCCATGCGCTGGGCGCCTGCCGGCGAAAGCCACGGCAGGAAGGCGAAGCCGACGATCAGCGCCATCGCGACCAACAACAGCGCTTCGTAGAGCAACGCGCCGAGACGCCGTGCGAGCGACGCGCGGGGCGCGACGTTCAGCGCGGGACGCCGAGGCGATGGTGGATGCGCGTTCCCGTCGCCGGCGGCGCTCACTGGCCCGATGACGGAGGCGGGGGCGTCGCAGGAGGCCGCGCCGGGGTTCGCAGCGGCTGCGGCGGCGGCCTCGCGCTGCCAGCCGATTTCGGCGGCGGGACGGGCTTGGCGGCCAGCTCCCGCTTCTGGTCGGGCGGCAGGTTCTGGTACTCCTGCCATTTCTCGCGCACCGCGTTCTTCTTGTCCGGAGGCAGGGACCTGAGCGCGTTGTATCGCTCTCGCGCGGCGTTGCGCTGGTCGGGGCTGAGCCGCGACCACTCCTGCATTTGCGTCTGGATGCGCTGCTGCTGGTCCGGGCCAAGCGTCGGGTACCGCTTGGCGAGGCCGATCCACTTCTGCTTGCGCTGTGCGTCGAGGCTGTTCCAGTCGGATGCGAGCGGTGCGAGGACCTGGCGGTCACCGGGCGACAGCTCGTTCCACGACGGAGACTTGAGCGTGATCTGCCCGTGCGCCGCGGTTGCTGCGAGCGCGAGCAGCGTCAGGTAGCGCGTCAGTAGTCGAACGTGTTCCGAAGCCAATTCTGGAATCCCCGGTCCAGATAGGCGTCGATCGGAAGGTCCGACGCGAGCAGGTGCAGGTCGAGCTCCTCGAATTCGCGGACCTGCTGCACCGCGTGCCACTGCTGATAGCCGAAGCCCACGATGCCGACCAGCAACGCGATGCCGAGCCAGCGGACGGGCCCCCCGGTGCGCAGCGCGGTGCGGCGTCCCGAGCCGGCGCTGGCGACGGCGAACTCGGTTGCCGTCACTTCGGAGCGAGCGACCCGTGCGAGCGCACGTCCGCGTGCCTGCTGCAGCTGATAGAGGGTGCCCGGGCGCAGCTCGGCGGCCCCGCGATCGAGGCAGGCGGCGAGCTTGCGGGCGAATCGGGCTTGATCGTCGTTCATAGCGTGACACCCCTGGCCTTCAGCATCTCGGCGAGGGCATGGACCGCGCGCGAGCAGTGCGTCTTGACGCTGCCCTCCGAGCAGCCCATCGCCGCGGCAGTCTCCGCGACGTCGAGTTCTTCCCAGTAACGTAGCAGGAAGGCCTCGCGTTGACGCGCCGGGAGCCTCGACAGCGCCTGTTCGATCAAGCGGACCGTCTGCGCCTGCTCGGCGTTTTCGGCGGGGTCGGCCGATACGTTTGCATCGGTCCGCGCCTGCAGCGTCTCGAGCGGATCGTAGTCGTCGTCCTTGTCGTCCTTGTGCCCGAGCGCCGACAGGACGGTCGTCCAGGTCGACCGAACCTTCTGACGCCGAAAGTGATCGTGAATCGTGTTCTGGAGGATGCGCTGGAACAGCATCGGCAACTCCGCGACCGGCTTGTCCGCGTAGTTTTCCGTCAGCTTCAGCATCGCGTCCTGCACGATGTCGACCGCCGCATCCTCGTCGCGGACCGCGAACATGGCCTGCTTGAACGCGCGGCGCTCGACCTCCGCCAGCAAGGCCGAAATTTCCTGATGCGAAGCCAGTCCCTGATCCTCCTGGAGACGAGCGCGGCATTATAGGCGGTCGGTCGCGCGCGCTCCGAAGAGACAGCGGCGGCGCGCCGATGTTGCGACGTAGCATTCGGTGGCTTGACCGACGGCGCCGTTTGCCGCTATCGTCCGCGTTTCCGGGTGGAAAGCCCGGAATGTGCATTGCAACAAAGGCCACAAGCTCCCTCCGCGGCGCCACAAGCGCCTACGAGTCACCCACAGGAGCCGGCCCGGCTGCCCCGGAGCGCTTTAGATCCACCAAAGCCTGGCGGGCGCGCGCTCGACCCGAGTGCGACCGGCAGTTCGAGCAGGTTAGGCGCCCGCAGGAAGGCGTTCGCGCGTTTATCGGCAAGGGCCAGAGCCATCATGCAGCTGACGGGTTCGGAAATCCTCATTCGCTGCCTCCAGGAAGAGGGCGTCGAGTACGTCTTCGGCTATCCCGGCGGCGCGGTCCTCAACATCTACGACGAGCTGTTCAAGCAGGACAAGGTGAAGCACGTGCTGGTCCGCCACGAGCAGGGGGCGGTCCATGCCGCCGACGGCTACTCGCGGTCGAGCCACAAGGTCGGGGTGTGCCTCGTGACTTCCGGCCCCGGCGTCACCAACGCGGTCACCGGCATCGCGACCGCCTACATGGATTCCATCCCGATGGTGGTCCTGACCGGCCAGGTGCCCACGCACGCAATCGGGCAGGACGCCTTCCAGGAATGCGACACCGTCGGCATCACGCGGCCGTGCGTCAAGCACAACTTCCTCGTCA
>DASSEA010000129.1:0-4346 GCA_035696805.1 Casimicrobiaceae bacterium | reverse complement strand
GAGCGCCTTCGAGTCGTCCTCGGGAACGACAATCGCGTCGCCCGCCGCGGGAGCGTCGCCCTTGCCTTGGGGCGTCGGCGGCGCATCGCCCTTGGTTTCCGGCGTCGCGGACGTTTCGCCCCCGCCGAACGCCTTTTCGAGCGCCTTCTCGGCGTCGTCCTGTTGTTGCCGGCCCGCTGACGGCTGACTTTTGTCCGACGGCCCCCCGGACGGTTGCTCGTCGGGCACGACGATCTGGATCTGCTTCAGGTCGAGTTTTTTCTCGCCGGCCTTGTAGACCAAGACCATCTGCGGGAATGCGATGACGAGCGAGACCATGATGACCTGGATGATCACGAATGGCACGGCGCCCCAGTAGATCTGCCCGGTCGTGATGCCCTTGATGATCTTTTTCGACACGCGGTCGAGGTAGTCCTTCGTCGGCGCTACGCTGCGCAGGTAGAACAGCGCAAAGCCGAAGGGCGGGTGCATGAACGACGTCTGCATGTTGACGCCGAGCAGCACGCCGAACCAGATCAGGTCGATGCCGAGCTTGTCGGCGACCGGCCCGACCAGCGGAATGATGATGAACGACAGCTCGAAGAAATCGAGGAAGAACGCAAGGACGAAGATCAGGATGTTGACGACGATCAGGAAGCCGAGTTCGCCGCCCGGCAGACTGGTCAGCAGGTGCTCGACCCACACGTGGCCGTTCACGCCGTAGAACGTCAGGCTGAACACGCGCGCGCCGACGAGGATGAAGACAACGAACGTCGAGAGCTTCGCCGTCGTATCCATCGCCTGTTTCAGCAATTTCCACGTGAGCCGCCGCCGCGACAACGCCATGATCAGCGCTCCCGTGGCCCCCATTGCGCCACCCTCGGTCGGTGTCGCAACGCCGAGGAAGATCGTGCCGAGCACGAGGAAAATCAGCGCGAGCGGCGGGATCAGCACGAACACCACGCGTTCGGCGATCCGCGACAGCAGGCCGAACTTCAACAGGCGGTTCAGCACCGCCGCGAAAAACGCCACGCCGGTGCCGACGCTCGTCGCGATGACGAGCGTTTCGTCGAGCGGCGAAGCGGCCATCCGCAGCTTCGCGTACAGCACGGCAGAGACCACCGCGATGACGACGAGCACGATCAGCGAACGCACGCCGCTCGATCCATCGGGTTCTCGCAGCGTGCGCGCCTCGATCGGCAATGCCGGTGCCCAGTTGGGGCGCACGAACGTCGCGCCCAGCACGTATAGCGCATACAGTCCGGCCAGCACCAGTCCCGGGATGAAAGCCCCCGCGTACATGTCGCCGACCGAGCGGCCGAGCTGGTCGGCCATGATGATCAGCACGAGTGACGGCGGAATGATCTGCGCCAGCGTTCCCGATGCCGCGATGACGCCGGTGGCGAGCCGGCGATCGTAGCCATAGCGCATCATGATCGGAAGAGAGATCAGGCCCATCGAGATCACGCTCGCGGCGACGACGCCGGTGGTCGCGGCAAGCAGCGCGCCGACGAAGACGACCGCGTAGGCGAGGCCGCCGCGCAACGGCCCGAACAACTGGCCGATCGTATCGAGCAGGTCCTCGGCCATGCCTGAACGTTCGAGAATCAGTCCCATGAACGTGAAGAACGGCACGGCTAGCAACGTGTCGTTCGACATGACGCCGAACACGCGCTCCGGCAACGCCTGCAGCAGCGACGTGTCGAGCAGGCCGAGTTCAATGCCGATGAGCCCGAACAGGATGCCGACGGCCCCGAGCGAAAACGCGACGGGGAAACCGAGCAGCAGCGTGACGATCAGGCCGAAGAACATCAGCGGCGCGATGTTGGCGATCAGCCAGGCGGTCACGATTGCTTTCCTTCGAGGACCGGCGCCGCCTCCACGCCGCGCTCGCGCGCGATCTCCTCGGCGAGCTCCTCTTCGGCCGATCGGCCGTGATGCCTTTCGAGCGGATTGGGCCCGCGTCCGGTCAGGAATGCGACGCGCTTGATGAGCTCGGACACGCTTTGCATCAGCAGCAGCGCGAATCCGATCGGGATCATCAGCCGCGCCGGCCAGATGATGAGGCCGCCGGCGTTCGTCGACACTTCGTTACGCGTATACGAATCGACGAACAGCGGCCACGCGAGCCACATGATGATGATCGACATCGGCCACAGGAAGAGCACGATGCCGATCACGTCGATCCAGTTCTGCGCGCGCGCCGACAACTTTCCCTGGATGATGTCGATGCGCACATGGTCGTTGCGCAGCAGCGTGTAGCCCGCGCCGAACAGGAAGATCACCGAGAACAGGTACCACTGGATTTCGAGGTACGAGTTCGAGCTGTAGTTGAAGAGCTTGCGTACGACGGCGTTGGCCGCGCTGATCAGCACGACGACGAGCACCAGCCAGTACACGATGCGGCCGACGCGTTCGGTGACGGCGTCGATTGCGCGCGACAGCGTGAGCAGGGCGTTCACGGTTCCTCCTGACGGCGCGGCGTGCGGCGCCGGTTTGCTGTTGCCGGACGTCCTCTCGCGCCGGATCATCGATGGGATCGGCGACGGACGCGGAATTATAGGCGATGGTCCGCGAAAGAAAGCTACCCGTTCCGGACGCGCCGGAGCCCCGGCACAGCGGGGGTGCTCGGGATCGGCGACGACACGGGCTGCTAAGATAAGCACTTTCCCAGCGCGTGGATTCAATGTTCAGCCGTTCCGTTACGCTGGCGCAGTCCGACCCTGAACTCTGGCAGGCGATCAGCGCCGAGAACCGGCGTCAGGAAGAGCACATCGAGCTCATCGCATCGGAGAATTACGCGAGTCCCGCGGTCATGGCCGCGCAGGGCACGCAGCTCACGAACAAGTACGCCGAGGGCTACCCGGGCAAGCGGTACTACGGCGGTTGCGAATACGTCGACATCGCCGAGCAGCTCGCGATCGATCGCGCGAAGCGCCTGTTTCATGCGGAGGCGGCGAACGTGCAGCCCCACTCCGGCGCGCAGGCGAACCAGGCGGTGTTTTTCGCCGCGCTGAAGCCGGGCGACACGATCCTCGGCATGAGCCTTCCGCACGGCGGCCATCTGACGCACGGATCGCCGGTGAACCTTTCCGGCAAGTGGTTCAACGTCGTCGCCTACGGTCTGGACCCTGCAACCGAGCTGATCGATTACGCGGCAACGGAACGGCTTGCGCGCGAACACAAGCCGAAGCTGATCATCGCCGGCGCGTCGGCGTATTCGCGAGTCATCGACTGGAGGCGCTTTCGCGCCATTGCCGATGACGTCGGTGCGCTGCTGATGGTCGACATGGCGCACTACGCGGGGTTGATCGCGGCGGGCGTGTACCCCAGTCCCGTCGGCATCGCCGACTACACGACGAGCACGACGCACAAGACGCTGCGCGGCCCGCGCGGCGGCTTCGTCCTGATGAAGGAAGCGCACGCCAAGGCGCTCAACTCGGCCGTGTTCCCAGGGTTGCAAGGTGGTCCACTGATGCACGTGATCGCGGCCAAGGCCGTCGCATTCGGCGAGGCGCTGACGCTCGACTTCAAGATCTACCAGGAGCGCGTGCTCGAAAACGCGCGCGTGATCGCGAAGGTGATGCAGGAACGCGGTCTGCGCATCGTCTCCGGCGGCACCGATTCGCACATGTTCCTCGTCGACCTGCGGTCGAAGCAGGTGACCGGCAAGGACGCCGAGGCGGCACTGTCGCGCGCGCACATCACGGTCAACAAGAACGCCATTCCCAACGATCCCGAGAAACCGTTCGTCACGTCCGGAATACGCATCGGAAGTCCGGCGGTGACGACGCGCGGCTTTGGCGAGATCGAATGCGAGCAACTCGGCCACCTGATCGCCGACGTGCTCGACGCGCCTGCGGATGAAGCCGTGACGACCCGGACGCGCAACGGCGTCGCCGCTCTGACGCGCAGGTTTCCCGTCTACCGGGCATGAAATGCCCTTTCTGCGGTAGCGCGGATACGCAGGTCATCGATTCCCGCGTCTCCGAGGCGGGCGACTCGATCCGCCGCCGCCGGCGCTGCACCGGCTGCCAGAAACGTTTCACCACCTACGAGACCGTCGAGCTGCGCCTGCCGCAGGTCGTGAAGACCAACGGCGATCGCGCGGAATTCGACGCGCAGCGTCTCCGCGTGGGTTTCGCGCGCGCGTTGCACAAGCGGCCGGTGCCCACCGAATTCGTCGATGCTGCGATCGACCGGATCGTGCAGAAAGTGCTGTCGCTTGGGGAGCGCGAGATCGCTTCGCGGCAGCTTGGTGAGATGGTGATGGAAGAGCTCTACAAGCTCGACAAGGTCGCGTACATCCGCTTCGCGTCCGTCTACCGATCGTTCCAGGACGTCTCCGATTTTCGCGACGCGCTGAA
>DASSEA010000128.1:0-8872 GCA_035696805.1 Casimicrobiaceae bacterium | reverse complement strand
ATCGCTGCCGGCCTGTCGGTCGAGCAGACGGTGATCAAGGAGTCCTGGGAGGAAGCCGGCATCGACGAGTCACTCGCGCGCCGCGCGCGCCCCGCGGGTACCGTCGATGTCACGCGAGCGATGTTCGACGGCCTCGAGCGTGAAACGATTTTCGTGCACGACCTGTCGCTGACCACAGCCTTCGTGCCGGACAATCAGGACGGCGAGGCGGTCGAACATCGCCTCGTGAGCCTTGCCGAGGCGGCACGATTCGTCGCCCGCGATGACGGCCCCGACACGGTCACGATCGACGCGAGCGCCGTCGTCCTCGACTACCTGCTGCGGCGCAGCCAGGTGTCGGCGGTGTAATTCTTTCGCGTCTTCCCGCCCGCCGGAGCTTCCGAAGGATTACACCTCCGACACCGACCGCCCGTGCGACCTGCTGACTTGACCCACCGTCACGTGCCGGGACAGAATCGCCCGATTGCCAGAACGCGGGCCGGCACCGACCGGCCGCGCCAACTTTCCGGAGGAAACCGATGAAGCACCCGATGGTCGCGATCACGTTTCTTGCATGCGGAGCGCTCGCGTTCCCCGCCACGGCGCAGCAGGTCACGTTCATGACCGGACCGCAAGGCGGATCGTGGATCCCGCTCGGCGGCGCGTTGAAAAGCATGTGGGAAAAGGACGTGCCCGGACTTTCGATCCAGCAGACGCCCGGCGCTGGAATCGCGAACGTGCGCGGCGTCGACGAGGGCAAGGCACAGATCGGCTTCGCGAATTCGGCGACGACGGTCGACGGCGTCGAAGGTCGCGCACCGTATCCGAAGAAAACGACCAAGGTCTGCCAGGTCGCCAACCTTTATCCGCAGTATTTCCAGGTCGTCGCGCTGAAGGACGCGAACGTCAAGTCGTTCGCCGACTGGAAGGGCAAGTCGCTCGTCACGCAGTCGAAGGGCAACACCGCCGAACTCCTGACGGCCGACGTGCTGAAGATCAACGGCATGACGTATCAATCGCTCGGCAAGGTGAATTTCCAGGCGGCGTACACCGATGCCGTGTCGATGATGAAGGATGGCCATGCGCAGGTGTTCACGCTCGGAACGACGTCGCCTGCATCGGCGGTGATGGATCTCGCGAGTGCCCGCGACATCGACATCGTCCCCGTCGACGACAAGACGATGAGCGAGTTGAGCAAGATGAACCCCGGCTACCACAAGCTCGTCATCAAGGCAGGGACGTACCCGAAGCAGGACAAGGACGTGCCGGCGATCGGGTACACGACGCACGTGATTGCGGCGTGCGACCTGCCTGAAGACACCGTGTACAAGATGACGAAGGCGATGGCGACCCACATCCCCGACATGGCGGCCGTCGTGAAGCCGATCACGGGGCTCACCGTCAAGGACATGGCTACCGACATCGGCGTGCCGATGCACAAAGGCGCCGCGAAGTACTACAAGGAAGTCGGCGCTCTGTAAGCGCGGTCCGGCCCCCGCCGGGCCAGCGCCTCTTCGCCGTGGAAGCTCCCGTCGCAGCGCCGCAGGCCGCGATCGTCGCCGAAGAGGCGCTGGCGACGACGCCGACGAGCGCCATGTTGCGCGGCCTCGTGCAGGCGGTCGCCGTCGCGATGTCGCTGTATCACATGTACGTCGCCGCGTTCGGACCGCCGGAAGCGATCATCTTTCGCGGCACGCACCTGCTGTTCGCGCTGACGCTCGTCTTCCTGCTCTATCCGACGCGGCCGGGACGGCCGGCCTGGCGAACGCTCGACTTCGCGCTCCTTGCGTTCGGCTTCGGCTTCGTGCTGCACATCTTCACGAACTACGATTACTTCATCAATCGGATCATCTACATCGATGACCTGACGAACTGGGACCGGCTCTATGCGCTCGTCGCCGTCGCGATCGTGCTCGAAGGCACGCGGCGGGTCATCGGGCTTGCACTGCCGCTGACGTCGATCGCGTTTCTCGTCTACGCCGTCGCGTTCACCAACGTGAAGCCGGATGTGCTGCTCGAGCAGCTGTACCTGTCCAGCGAAGGCATCTTCGGTTCGACGCTCGGCGTGTCCGCGAGCTACGTGATGCTGTTCGTCCTGTTCGGCGCCTTCATGGAACGCAGCGGCACCGGGCAGCTGTTCATGGACTTCGCGATGTCGCTGACGGGCCACACGGCAGGTGGACCGGGGAAGGTATCCGTCGTGTCGTCGAGCCTGTTCGGCACCGTTTCGGGCAGCGCGGTGGCCAACGTGATGGTCGACGGACCGATCACCATTCCGCTGATGAAGCGTACCGGCTTTCGTCCGCCGTTCGCCGCAGCGATCGAAGCGGTCGCATCGACCGGCGGGCAGATCATGCCGCCCGTGATGGGCGCAGCGGCGTTCGTCATGGCGGAATTCCTGGCCGTTCCGTACCTGCAGGTCGCGCTGTGGGCGACGATCCCCGCAGTGCTCTATTACGTCGCCGTCTTCTTCGCGGTGCACTTCGAGGCGAAGCGCTACGGCCTCGCCGGCGTACCGCGCAGTGAACTGCCGCGGCTCGGACGCGTGATGGCGGTGCGCGGCCACCTGTTCATTCCCGTGTTCATCGTCCTGTTCGGGCTGGTCCTCGGTTATTCGGCGCCGCTTTGCGCGCTGGCCGGGGCGCTCGCGTGCATTCCGGTCGCGCTGATGCGGGCGACGACGCGCGAAGGGATCCAGTGGCGCAGCGTCTACGACGCGCTCGTCGATGGTGCGCGCAATACGCTCGGGGTCGCGATGGCGTGCGCGTGCGCGGGCGTCGTCATCGGCGTCGTGACGATTACCGGTCTCGGTATCGTGTTCACGCAATTCGTCGTCGCGCTCGCGCAAAACTCGCTCATCCTGGCGCTCGTGCTGACCGCGATCGCCGGCATCATCCTCGGCATGGGCATGCCGACGACGCCGTCGTACATCGTCATGGTGTCGCTGCTCGTGCCCGCGGTGATCAAGCTCGGCGCGATCACGCCGGCGGCGCACATGTTCGCCTTCTACTTCGCAATCCTGTCGGCGATCACGCCGCCGGTGGCACTCGCGGTGTTCGCCGCAGCGGGGCTCGCGCGCACCGATCTGTGGACGTCCGGATGGGAGGCCATGCGCGTGGCTGCGCCCGCGTATCTCGTGCCGTTCATGTTCGTCTACGAGCCGTCGCTGCTGATGGTCGGCGACGTGACGACGATCATCACGTCGTCGATCACGGCGATCATCGGCGTCGTCTGCTGCGCCGCCGGGCTCATGGGCTTCCTCAGGCGGAAGTGCACGTGGTGGGAACGCGCGCTCCTGCTCGTTGCTGCGGGGCTCCTGATCAAGCCCGGGTACATCACCGACGTCGTCGGGCTCGCGCTGCTGGGGTTCGTGCTCGTCGTGCAGTATCGGACATCGGGGTCAGAGCAGTAAGTCGACTTGTTGCTCTGAACCCACTGCGCGCTGCGCCGCAATGGGGGCAACGCGTTCGATGTCGAGTTCCGCGAGCGTGTCGCGAATCGCGTTGACGGCGTGGCGCATCTCGTCGGGCCCGATGGCGCCGATGCATCCGACGCGGAACGTCTCGACCTGCGTCAGCTTGCCCGGGTAGAGGATGAATCCCTTTTCCCGGACGCTGTCGTAGAACGTGCGAAACGCGTAGCGCGAATCCGCGGGCGCGTGAAACGTGACGATGATCGGCGCCTGGATCGCGGGATCCAGGAAGGGCCGGAACCCGAGTTCCGCCATGCCGCGCACCAGCGTCTCGTAATTACGCGTGTAACGGGCAAGCCGCGCCGGTTGCCCTCCCTCGCTCGCGAACGCCTCGAGCGCAGCGGCCAACGCCACCAGCACGTGCGTCGGCGGCGTGTAGCGCCATTGCGTCGTCTTCTGCATGTACTGCCATTGATCGTGCAGGTCGAGCGATAGCGACGTGCTGTTGCCGGCACAACGCTCGAGCGCGGATCTGCGCGCGATGACGAAGCCCATGCCGGGGGGGCCCTCGATGCACTTGCCGGACGCCGCGACGAGCGCGTCGAAGGGCATCGTCGCTGCGTCGATCGGAATGGCGCCGAACGAACTCATCGCGTCGACGATCAGGCTCTTCCCGTGCCTGGCGATGACCTCGGC
Source organism: Casimicrobiaceae bacterium (assembly GCA_035696805.1). Classification (GTDB taxonomy): domain Bacteria; phylum Pseudomonadota; class Gammaproteobacteria; order Burkholderiales; family Casimicrobiaceae; genus VBCG01. Next base: position 4,785 of record DASSEA010000128.1, on the reverse strand, counting down.
GATTTCGCGCAACGGATTCAGGATGCCGGTGGACGTTTCACAGTGCACGAGTCCCACGTGAGTGATCGACGCATCGCCGACGAGCAGCCGCTCGACGTCGGCCGCCGTCGTCTGCACGTCCTCGGCCGTTTCGAAGACCGAAACGCGCCGCCCCATCATCTGCGTGAGCTTCGCAAACCGCTTGCCGTACGCACCGTTGATGAGGACGAGCATGTGACCATCGCGCGGCACGAGCGTATTGACGGCCGCCTCGACCGAAAACGTGCCGCTGCCCTGCAGGGGCACGCACGCGTGCGAGTGCTCCGCCGCGACGATCGCGAGCAGGCGTTCACGCACGACGGCCGTGATCGCGTTGAAGTTCGAATCCCACGATCCCCAGTCGCGCAGCATCGCCATCCGCGTCGGCAACGCCGTGGTGAGGGGTCCCGGAGTCAAGAGGATCGGATCACGGCTGAAATTGCTCATCGAAAGGTCCCTGGAGGGTTCACATCGGTGCGCGCCAGGCCTGCGTGCGCCGCAACAGCACGCGCGTCAGGAGCGCATAGACGATGCAGACGCCGGTCGACGTCGCGACGATCAGGGTCGCCATCGCCGCCGCCGCGCCGATCTCGCCCGACTCGTCGAGGCTCACGATCGCGATCGACGCGAGCTTCGTGTCGGGTGAATACAGGAAGATGACGGCCGAGAGCGTCACCATCGCGTTGATGAAGAGATACCGCGCGATATCGAGCACTGCGGGCAGGCACACGGGCAGCGTCACGCGCGCGAACGTCTTGTAGAACGGCACCTTGAGCGACGCGGACACCGCCTCGAACTCGTTGTCGAGCGCCTTCAGCGCCGTCACGGCGGTCAGGTGGCTCGACGTGTAATAGTGGATGATCGTCGACAGCACGAGGATCGCCATCGTGCCGTAGAGAAAGTTCAGCGGGTTGCGCGGCGCGTTGAAGAAGAAGATGTAGCCGAGGCCGAGCACCATGCCCGGCACCGCCATCGGAATCGCCGCGAGCAGCCGCATCGCGCCTCTCGTCGCGTTCATGCCGCGCATCTTCTCGATCAGGTAGGCGGTCAGGAACACGAGCAACGTGCCGAACAGCGCCGTGAGGAAGCCGAGCTTCACGCTGTTGAAGTAGCTGTCGATGACGCCGCCGTCGACCAGACCGTACACGTAATGGCGGAGGCTGAACGACAGGTCGTAGGGCCACAGCTTGATGAACGACGTGTAGATCGCCATGCCGAGCACTGATAGCATCAGCACGCTGACGATCGAGCAATAGACGAACATCGCGATGTCGAATCCTCGCGACGGACGCGGAACGTACGCAACGGCCCGCGACGAGAAATGCGATTGCTGGCTGCGCTGCATGTACGCATCGACGGCGAATGCGACCACGACGGGCAGCAACAGGATCAACCCGACGACGGCGCCGCGGTTGAAGTTCTGCTGGCCGATCACTTGCTGGTAGATGTCGATCGCGAGAACGTGGAAATTGCCGCCGATCACCTTCGGGATGCCGAAGTCGCTGACCGTGTACGAGAAAACGACCATCGCCGCGCTGACGACGCCGTAACGCGCCGATGGCAGCGTGATCGTGAAGAACTTGCGCCACGCGGAGGTCCCGAGCGACTCCGCCGCTTCGAACAGGCGGCGATCGGCGAGGAGCATCGCGGTGATGACGATCATCAGCGCATGCGGGAAGATCGCGTAAACCGCACTGATGATGATGCCGATCGGCCCGTAGACCGAATGACCCATCAGGAAGCCCTTGAGCGCGCCCTGGTTGCCGAACCACTGGATGAACGAGATGGCGGCGAGCATCGACGGCGCGAGGATCGGCGTCAGGGCGATCAGCCGGAACACGTTCCGCCCTCGCATGCAGCTGCGCGTCAACGCATAGGCGAACGTGAACGCCAGCGGCACGGTGATCAGCGTGACCACCGTCGCCACCCATAACGTGTTCCACGCCGACTGCAAGAGCGCCGGCGATTCCAGGTAGGCGCGAAAATGCGCGAGCCCGACGAACGCCCCGTCCTTGTCCTGGACGCTCTTCACCAGGATCGCCGCGAGCGGCGCAAGCAGGAACAGCACCAGTGCGGCGCAGGCGAGGAGCAGCAGGCCTTGCGCGAGCCGCTGCTGCGGATCGGCGATCGGCCGCACGCGCTCGTCGGGAGGCGCCGGCAGCGGCGGTGCGACCGCAGCCATCGTCAGCGTGCCAATCGGGCAGCAACGCGAACGCGCACGCCGCCTAGAGCAGACGCATGCATTCGCGCGGCAGGCCGATCGTCAGCGGAGCGCCGATTTCGAGCGACATCCGATCGAGGCTGTGCCGCGACAGGTTGACGAGAAGCGGTTGCGCCGGCGCGCCGGCGAGCGTGACGGTGACGAGGCAGAACGCGCCGAGAAACTCGATTTTCTGCACGGACGCCGGCGCGACGTTCGGGTGCCCGCTCGCATTGCCGTTGATCGTGACGTCCTCCGGGCGAAGGTAGAGCTTGACGGGCGTCCCCGGTGCAAGCGTTTCGCTGCCGTGCGCACCGTCCAGCACGAGATCGCCGACGCGTACGCGGCCGTCGCCCTGCGCGACCGCCGTGAGGACGTTGACCTTGCCGACGAAGTCGGCGACGAAAGCGGTCGCGGGCTCGCGATAGATCTGCTGCGGCGTGCCGACCTGCTCGATGCGGCCGCGACTCATCACCACGATGTGGTCGGCCATCGACAGCGCCTCTTCCTGATCGTGCGTGACCATGATCGTCGTCACGCCGAGGCGTTGCTGCAGCGCGCGGATTTCGCCGCGCAGCCGCAGTCGTTCGAGCGCGTCGAGTGCCGACAGCGGTTCGTCGAGCAGCAGCAGGCCGGGTGCCGTCGCCAGCGCACGGGCAAGCGCGATGCGCTGCTGCTGCCCGCCCGACAGCTGGCCGGGATAGTGCCCGCCGACCTCGGGGAGACCGACGAGCTTCAGCAGTTCCGCGACGCGTGACTTGATCGCGTCACGCCCCGCGCGCCGATTGACGAGACCGTACGCGACGTTATCGAAGATCGTCAGGTTGGGAAACAGCGCGTACGACTGGAACACGATGCCGTAATCGCGCCGGATCGCAGGCAGCCGCGAGATGTCGCGACCACCCTGCACGAGCGTGCCTTCGTCCTGTGTCTCGAGTCCCGCGATGATGCGCAGCAGCGTCGTCTTGCCGCACCCGGACGGCCCGAGGAACGTCACCAGGCAGCCACGCGGCACGTCGAGCGAAACGCGATCGAGCGCCGTGAAGCGCCCGAAGCGTTTGGTGACTCCCGTCAGCGAGAGGTAGGAGTCGGACATGAAACTGGAGGTCTCGGGCCCGACGCGCGACTCATTGCTCGACCCCGAAGTCGCGCGCCCGTTCGCCTCGTCGCTACTTGGGCAGCGACTTCCCGTTGTACCGCTTCGTCCACTCGGCGAGGATCTTGTCGCGGTTCTTCGCTTCCCAGTCGAAGTCGTTCTTGATCAGCCGCTTCTCGTAGTCGGCGGGAATGAACTCGAGCTGCTTCGACATGCCGGGCATTGCGACGACTGCGAAATTGTTCGCGAACAGCGTCATCGCTTCCGATGTCGCGAGCCAGTCCATCAGCTTCTTCGCGGCCTCGAGCTTCTTCGTGCCTTTCATGATCCCGCTCGCCTCGAGATCCCAACCCAGTCCTTCGCTCGGGAAGATGATGTCGATCGGCGCGCCGGACTTCTTCGTCGCCATCGCGCGATACTCGAACGATATCCCGATCGGGAATTCACCTGCGCCCGCCTGACGGCACGGCTGCGAGCCCGAGTGCGTGTAGACGCCGATGTTCTCGTGCAGCGCATCCATGAATTTCCACGCATCGGCCTCGCCCCACATCTGCAGCCAGCCGGCCACGTCGAGGAACCCGGTCCCCGATGATGCCGGATTCGGCATGACGATCTTGCCCTTGTAGACCGGCTTCGTCAGGTCCTTCCACGTCGCGGGTTTCGGAAGGTTCTGCTTCTGTGCTTCGACCGTGTTGAAGCAGACGGCGGCGCCGTAGATGTCCATGCCGACCCAGCGCGGCGGATTCTGCGCGTCGCGATACGCCGGCGGAATCTTGTCGAGGCCCTTCGGTGCGTACGGCTCCAGCATGCCTTCGAGCGCGAACACGGCCATGCTCGATGCCGAGGTTCCGATGACGATGTCCGCCTGCGGGTTGGCCTTCTCCGCGAGGATCTTGGCGGTGATCACGCCCGTCGAGTCGCGCGTGAACTTGAGCTCGACGTCGGGGTAAGCCTTGGTGAAAGCCGCCTCGTAGGCCTTGATCTGGTCGGTTTCGAGCGCCGTGTAAACGTTGAGTTGCGTCTTCTGGGCGGCGACTTGCGCTGCGCCGAGCGCGAACCCGATTCCCGCGACTACCGACAACCAACGCAAGCGTTGCTGCGATGCCATCGTATGCTCCTCGTTCGTGACGTTGGGCGAATGTCGCCGGCGAAACGCGCCGGCTTGTGGTTGATATCAAAACTCGCGGATGCTACGCGCGAATGACAGGACGGCGCAATGCTGCCGCGCGTCGCGTAAGCAACGCAATCTTGAGCCCTCCTTGCGTGCGCCGGGATTCCGCGTGGATTCCCTGCGCCGTCTTGTCGCGCGCTCGCGGCGATTGCAGATTGTTGACAATCTACACCCTGCGTCGTCTAATCGCAATGTGTTGAAATCGCCGACCTCCCGCAGCCGCGCACGGCGCACGCCCGTCTCCGCCGCAGCCGCCGCCGTGCGCGCGGCCCCGGCGCAAATTTCCGTGAACGATGCCGG
>DASSEA010000127.1:0-2029 GCA_035696805.1 Casimicrobiaceae bacterium | reverse complement strand
CGATGCGAACGATGCGGTCGATTCCGCCAACGTTGGTCTTGAACATCCGATCCCCTCCCGGTGCCTTGCGTGAATGAAACCCGGACCTTAGGTGCCCGCACCCGCGGGGTCAATGACTGCGCTCACCCGCCGGCAACGCCTCCCCGGCCGCAATGCGCCGCAGCGCCGCGGCATCCGTGATCTCGATCGCGCCGCGGCCGAGCGACACGCAGCCCGACTGCTCGAACTGCTTGAGAAGACGGCTGACCGACTCGCGCGACACGCCCAGTTGCTCGGCGATTTCCTGGTGGGATGCCGAGACGCGCGCGCCCTTGCCAAGCAGCGAAGCCGCCAGCCGGCGGTCGAGCCGCTGGAACCCGATCGATTCGACGAGTTCCATCAGTTGCAGGATGCGGTCGGCGAAGACCTGCAGCACTTCCTCGCGGAACGGACGGTGCTCCGCGATCAGCCGGTCGAACGTGTTGCGCGGGATCAGCGCGATCTCCGCATCCGTGGCGCACTCGCCGCGCGCGCCATACGGCGCGGAGCCCAGCATGCAACTCGTCGAGATGACGCAGCTCTCGCCCGGCGTCACCTCGTACAGCGAAAGTTCGCGCCCGCTTTCCAGTGCCTTCGAAACCCGCACCCGCCCGCTGAGCACGATTGGAAAGCCGTTGCACGGATCGCGTTCGCTGAACACGGGCGTGCCCGCCGGAACCTTCATCAACCTCAGGTTGTGCGCAACCTCCTGCTCCAGCCCGGGAGACATGCCCGCGAGGGACGGCATCGCCTTGCAAAGTTGCTGCATCGCCTCGTCGTTGGATTCCATCGCTCCATCCGTGCAAACAGCGCCACCCTCAAGGATAGGCCGGACGCGACCGACGGGCTTGACGGCGGTCGCCGGTAAGCTTGAAACGTGGATACGACGACCGCCACCCCGAAAACCGCAGAGCGCTTCGCGATCCTGCGGCTCGACGTCGGCGCGAGGCCGCAGGACGGCGGCCAGCGGACCGGGCCGCTGCGGCTCCTTGCCTGCCTGCGCGAGGAACCGCAATGACCGCGTCCATCGAATCCGAGGGCCCGGACCTCGTCCGTCGCTTCGCCGGCGTGACGCGGCTGTATGGCGAGGCGGCGGCGGAGCGGTTCCGCGCGGCGCATGCGGTCGTCGTCGGCATCGGTGGCGTCGGCTCGTGGGCGGCGGAAGCGCTGGCGCGCTCGGCGGTCGGTCGCTTGACCCTCGTCGATCTCGACCATGTCGCGGAGTCGAACACGAACCGCCAGATCCATGCGCTGGGCGACGAGTACGGCAAGGCGAAGGTCGACGCCATGGCCGAGCGCGTCCGCGCGATCAATCCGGCGTGCCAGGTGCGTGCGATCGACGAGTTCGCGTCGGTCGACAACGCGGCCGCGCTGGTCGAGGGTGCCGACGTCGTCGTCGACTGCATCGACCAGGTGATCGCGAAGGCGGCGCTGATCGCGGCCGCGCGCGCCGCGGGCGTTGCCATCGTGACGTGCGGCGCGGCCGGCGGCCGCTTCGATCCGACCCGTGTGCGCTGCGACGACCTGGCCCGGCTGAGCGGGGATCCGCTGCTCGCGAAGGTGCGGCACAAGCTGCGGCGCGACCATGGGTTCCCGCGCGATGACTCCGGCAAGCGGCCCGCGCGTTTCGGCGTCACCGGCGTGTATTCCGACGAGCCACTGCAGCGGCCCGCGCCGGTATGCGACGCGGACGGGCGACCCGTGGCCGGTGCGGCGCTGGCGTGCGCGGGCTATGGGTCGAGCGTCGTCGTGACGGCCGGCATGGGGTTCGTTGCCGCGGGTCAGGCCCTCGCCCTGCTTTCTGCTACGGTACGAGGACGTCGTTGACGGGTGTCAATCGGACGACCGTCAACAGTCCTAGGCTGAATTCAGGTTTCGCGGAGGTGTCATGTTCAACCGGATACTCGTGCCCACGGACGGCTCCGACTTGTCGAACAAGGCGATCGTGGCGGCGGTGGACCTGGCGAAGACGCTGAAGGCTTCCATCGTCGGCATGACGACGCTCGAGCCA
>DASSEA010000126.1:0-3505 GCA_035696805.1 Casimicrobiaceae bacterium | reverse complement strand
CCTGCACGCGGAGCATGGATCGAACGCCTCGGCGTTCACGGCGCGGGTGGTGGCCGGCACGGTGGCGAACCTGCACGCCGCCGTGACCGCCGCGATCGCGGCGCTGAGCGGCCCAGCGCACGGCGGCGCGGCCGAGAACGTCATGCGGATGGCGCAGGAAATCGGCGATCCGGGAGCTGCGGCGGACTACGTCAAGCGCAAGCGCGCGAACCGCGAAGCGGTGATGGGCTTCGGCCACCGCGTCTACCGCGCGGAGGATCCGCGTGCGCGGCACATGCGGGCGGGTGTCGAGCAACTGTCGCGAGCGCTCGGCGAACCGAAGTGGTACCAGATCCTCGCCGCGCTCGTCGATGCGATGAAGCCGTACGCGCGGCACGGCGTGAACGTCAACGTCGACTTCTATGCGGGCGTCGTCTATTTCCTGAACGGCATCGCCGAAGACCTGTTCGTGCCGATCTTCGCGGCGGGCCGCATTCCGGGCTGGACCGTGCAGGTGCTGGAGCAGATGGAGAACAACATCCTGATCCGCCCGCTGACGCTGTACAACGGACCGGAACCGCGCGCCTACGTGCCGATCGGAGCGCGGTAGGCGCGCAACTTCCTTCGGGGTCAGAGCAATAAGTCGCGTGCTCGTCGCGACAAGAACACCCTCCGTGCGGCGCGAATTATTGCTCTGATCCCGAAGCGGGACCCTTCCCCGCCATCGCGAGCGCCACCGTCGTCGTCGCCACGATGTCGTCGACGCTCGCGCCGCGTGACAGGTCGCTGACCGGCCGCGCGAAGCCCTGCAGCACCGGCCCGATCGCGCGCGCGCCGGCAAGGTGCTGCGTCAGTTTGTACGCGATGTTGCCGGCGTCGAGCGTCGGAAACACGAGCACGTTGGCACGGCCGGCGACCGCGCTCGCTCCGGAAATCTTTCTCGCGGCGACGGCGGGCACGAGCGCGGCGTCGGCCTGCAACTCGCCGTCGATGGCAAGTCCGGGCGCGCGCGACCGCGCAATCGCCAGCGCCGCGACGACCTTGTCGACGTCGGCGTGCCGCGCGCTTCCCCGGGTCGAGAACGACAGCAGCGCAACACGCGGCTCCTCGCGCAACAGCGCCCGAAAACTGTCGGCCGAGGCGAGCGCGATATCGGCGAGCTCCGACGCCGTCGGATGCGCGTTCACCGCGCAATCGGCGTACAACAGCGTCCGTTGCGCAAACGCCATGATGAAGAAGCTCGACGGCGTTTCGATGCCGGGTGTCAGACCGACGGTAAGCAGCGCAGCCTCGATCACGCGTGCCGTCGGATGCACAACGCCGGCAACGAGCGCGTCCGCGTCGCCTGCCTTCACCATCAATCCGGCGTGAAACAGCGGCTTTGCCGCCAGGCGCCGCGCGACCTTGATGTTCGTGTCGGGGCGACCCTCGACATACAGCGCGGCATAGCGATCGAGGCGTGCGTCGTCAGCGGCACCTGCCACCGGGACTGCTTCCGCAAGATCGTCGTCGCGAAGGCGTTGCGCCGCCTCGGCGATGCGGCTGTCGGCCAGTTCAGGAAAGACAACGCGCAAGCCGCGTCCGCGGATCCGCGACCGCGCGTATTCCAGGAAGTCCATGCCGTGATCCATGAAGTCGCGAAGCAGCCGCCGGCCGTACGGGCGCCACCTGGCGCCGTGCGCATGCTAACCTTGACAGCGTCGCAGTGCATGCGGCACCGGTCGAACGCGACCGGCGAAATGGCAACGGGCCGCCGAGCCCGCCTATCGAGAAATTGGAGGAACAATGATCAAGTGGATCCGATTCGCGGCCGCCGTGGCCGCATGCGCGCTGCTGTCGGTGGCACAGGCGCAGCAGCCGATCGTCATCAAGTTCAGCCACGTCGTCGCCGAAAAGACGCCGAAGGGCCAGGGCGCGCTCAAGTTCAAGGAGCTGGCCGAGAAATACCTGCCGGGCAAGGTCCAGGTCCAGGTGTTTCCGAACTCGCAGCTCTTCGGCGACGACCGCGAACTCGACGCGCTGCTGCTCGGCGACGTCCAGCTGCTGTCGACGTCGCTGTCGAAATTCGACCGTTACACGAAGAAGCTGCAGGTCTACGACCTGCCGTTCATGTTCGAGAACCTCGCGGCCGTCGATCGCTTCCAGCAGAGTCCCGCGGGCAAGGCGCTCCTCGATTCGATGACGACCAAGGGCATCAAGGGGCTCGGCTACTGGCACAACGGCATGAAGCAGATGTCGAGCGACAAGGCGCAGCTCAAGCGACCCGAGGACGTCAAGGGCCTCAAGTTCCGCATCCAGCAGTCGGACGTGCTCGAGGCGCAGTTCCGTGCGCTCGGCGCGAACCCGCAGAAAATGGCCTTCGCCGAGGTGTACCAGGCGCTGCAGACCGGCGTCGTCGACGGCCAGGAAAACACGTGGTCGAACATCTACACGCAGAAGTTCTACGAAGTACAGAAGTCGATCGCCGAGACGAACCACGGCGTCATCGATTACATGGTGATCACCAACGCGAAGTGGTGGGACGGGCTGCCGGCGGACGTCCGCGCGGGACTCACGAAGGCGATGGACGAAGCGACCGTGTACGCGAACAAGCTCGCCGACGACATCAACCAGCGCGACAAGAAGCTGATCGCCGAAGCCGGCAAGGCGAAGATCCAGGAGCTTTCCAAGGATGACCTGGCCGCGTGGCGCAAGGCGATGGCTCCGGTGTGGACGAAGTTCGAGAACGACATCGGCAAGGACCTGATCGCCGCCGCGCAGAAGTCCAACGAATAGCCATCGAGCCGCGACCGGCCACGGGACCGATCATGCGGCTCCGGTGGTTCAACCGCCTGGAGGAGGGCCTGCTCGCCTTCCTCCTCGCGTTGATGACGGTGATCACGTTCGGCCAGGTGATCGCCCGTTACGTGTTCGATTACAGCTTCGTCTGGGCGCTCGAGCTCGTGACGTTCCTGTTCGCCTGGCTGATCTTCCTCGGCATGGCGTACGGCGTGCGCGTCGGGTCGCACATCGGTGTCGACGCGCTCGTCAACGTGCTGCCGCGGCGTGTGGCGCGGATCGTCGGCGCGATCGCAGCGCTGTGCTGCATCGCGTATGCCGTCATCGCATTCGTCGGCAGCTGGCGGTACGTGACGACGATGAACGGGATCGGCACGCTCGCGCAGGACATGCCAATCCCCGTGTGGATCCCGCAGATCGTTTTACCGCTCGGCTTCGGGCTGCTCGCGATCCGCTTTGCGCAGGTCCTGTGGCGCATCGTCACCGGTAGCGAAGCGCACCTGCTCGGCGACGAAGCGGCCGCGATCCTCGAGCAGGTCGAGATCGAGCCGCACCCGCCCGGGGCACACGACGCCCGCGATCGATGACGATCGCGTTCCTGTTCATCGCACTGTTCGTGTTCATGGCGATCGGCATGCCGATTGCCGTGTCGCTCGGATTCTCGTCGCTGCTGACGATCCTGTTCTTCGGCCACGAGTCGATGGCGTCGCAGGCGCTGAAGCTCTACGAGACCGCGTCGCAGTTCACG
>DASSEA010000125.1:0-6082 GCA_035696805.1 Casimicrobiaceae bacterium | reverse complement strand
TTTCGCCATTCGACGATGTCGCCCTGCTTCACCGCGACGACCGGCGGACGGAATTCGAAGCCCTCGATCGTCACGGTGTGGACGACGGGCGCCGCCGTGGCACCCGTCGCCAGCGCGCCCGTGAACAGTACGACGAACCCGGTGCGCAGCAACGCGAGGCGCGCCGAAGCGATCGTCACGTGGATGGTCTCGGATTGATCGGCGGCTGCGCTGCCACGCGGAACGCGCTACTTGCCGAGCGACGCCTGCAGCTTCTTCGCGTGTTCGAGATGCGCGACGAACGCGGGCCGCACCTTCACGAGCAGCGCCTTCAACTCGGCGTTCTTCGCGCTCGGAATCAGCGTCTTGTCCAGCGCATCGATCACCGCCTGGTGATAGGTGACCTCGTGGTCGATGTAGGCTTTGTCGAACGCGGGGCCCTTCAGCGTTTGCAGCTTCGCCACGTTCTCGTCGCCGCCCTTCTTGAGGCTCTGCGCGGTCGGATTGTCCTCCGGCGTCACCTTGAGCTTCTTGGCCAAATCGGTCGCCGACTTGTTGACGCCCGTGTGGTCGCTGACCATCTGCTTGCCGAATACCTGGACGTCGTGCTTGCTGCCGCGCGCCTGGGCGAGCTTGCCGGCGTCGATGTCGACCTGGTTGGCGGTGACCACGATCGCAGCGATCTGCGCGTCATTCGGTGCGGCGGTTTGCGCCGATGCCAGCCATGCGGTCGAGAACAGGGCGACCGCTACCACCGTATGCATACGTTTCATGGGGTGCTCCTTGGAAACAGGTTGGACTGCCGAAATACTTACGCGTGCTTTAGCCCGTTGGATGCGCGGCCGGCGCCACGATCCGCGCGAGCACGCTGCGAACGATGCGGTCGCAGCGTTCGCCGTCGAAGCCGAACACGTCCTGCGTCGCCACGTCCATGTGCTGCGCCAGCGCTTCACGCAGGCGCACCTTGGCCCGGAACAGCCGGGTGCGCACGGTCGCGGCGGGGATGTCGAGCGCCGCGGAGGTTTCGTCGACGGTCATTTCCTCGACTTCACGGAGCACGAACACGGTCCTATAGCTTTCGGGCAGGTCGTCGATCTTGCTCTCGATGAGCCGTCGCAGTTCGGCGCGCAGCATCAGGTTCTCCGGGGTGCCGGCCGGGGCGTCCGCGACGTCGTACGTGCGATCGGGTTCGTCTGAATCGTCGAACGGCACGACGACGCGTTCGCGCCGGCTCTTGCGCAGCGCCTGCAGCGCCTGGTTGACGACGATCCGCGTCAGCCACGTGCCGAGGGCGGCATCGCCGCGAAATTCACCGAGGTGCCGGTACGCGGCGACATAGGCTTCCTGCAGCGCGTCCTCCGCGGCGGCGTCGTCCTTGAGAATCGCGCGCGCCGTCCGGTACAGACGACGGTTGTAGCGGCGCATCAATCCCTCGAACGCAGCCGGGTTGCCGCGCTGGACCTGCCGGACGAGGCCGGTATCGTCGACCGCGTCGAGCGGTGCCGTGAGCGCTTCCACGATGTCCCTTCCGTCGTTGACTGCCGATTGGATGCACGCCGGCGCCCGGCGTTCCCGGGGAGCCAGGTCTCGGAGGCGTGCATGTCCCCGCCGCAGTCGAGAGGCGCCGACGGGCGAGCCCATGCCTGCACCGCCGACGTCCGGCTCGCGTACTAGAAGAACAGGACTGTCAGCAGTGCGTAGATGGGGACGAGGACGAGCAGGGACCAGCCGAGGTAGCCGAAAAAGCTCGGCATGCGTACGCCGCGCGATTCGGCGATCGACTTGACCATGAAATTGGGCGCGTTGCCGATATAGGTGTTCGCACCCATGAACACCGCGCCCGCCGAAATGGCGACGAGCGTCGTGGCGAGCGGACCGGTCAAGGCTGCCGCGTCGCCGCCGGCGAGATTGAAGAACACCAGGTAAGTCGGCGCATTGTCCAGAAACGACGACAGCGCGCCCGTCATCCAGAAGTACACGGCGTCGTGCGGCCGCCCATCCGGCCCCGTGACCGCTGCGATCAGCGGCGCCATCACGCCGTCGCTCCCCGCGCGGAGCATCGCGATGGCAGGCGTGATCGTGATGAAGATGCCCGCGAAAAGCTTGGCGACCTCGATGATCGGTCCGAAAGAAAAATGATTCGCCTGGCGCACGCGACGGGCCGTCAGGCGCAGCGAGGCCCACGCGATCGCGAGCAGTCCTGCGTCGCGCACGAGGTTTTGCAACTCGATCGTCGTGCCGTACACGACGATTTCGCGATCGGGCTTCCACATTCCCGACATCAGGACCAGCGCGATGATGCCGCCGAGCAGCAGGAAATTCACCTTGCCGTCGACGCCGAGCGGTGCGTTGGGGGTCGGGTCGAGCGCACGCGGCCGGCGTTCGCCTTCGAGCCGCCAGAGCCATCGATCGAGCACGAAGAACACGGCGAGCAGGATCGCGCTTGCCGTCAGCGTCGGCCAGAACATCGCGCGCGTGGTCCAGAAGAAATCGACGCCCTTCAGGAACCCCAGGAACAGCGGCGGATCGCCAAGCGGTGTGAGCGCACCGCCGATGTTCGCGACCAGGAAGATGAAAAACACGACGACGTGCGCACGATGCTGCCGGTTGTCGTTGGCGCGAAGCAGGGGCCGGATCAGCAGCATCGCCGCGCCGGTCGTCCCCATGATGCTCGCGATCAGCGTGCCGAGGCCGAGGAGTCGCGTGTTGTGCCACGCCGAACCCTGCAGATTGCCACGGATGTGCAATCCACCCGAGACGGTGAACAGTGCGAACAGCAGCACGATGAACGGCATGTACTCGGCGAGCAGCGTATGGACGACCTCGCGCATCGTGACGCCGAGCCCGTAATTCAGCGCGAGTGGAATGAGCAACGCGAACGCCCAGAACGCCGTCGTCTTGCCGAAGTGGTGATGCCAGAAACCAGGCGCAGTCACGGGCATCAGGGCGATCGACAACAGGATGCCGGCGAAGGGAACGACCCACAGCGGCGACAGCGTCGCCCCGTTCAGCCCCGCCAGCGTCTCGGCCGCCACCGCAGGCGGCACGAAGCCGAGGAGCAGGAAGGCGAGCCCCGTGCGCGCCATCACCGCACCGTCACGACGACTCAGGAAACCGAGACGAGCGGGCGGTGCATCCGATGCGCGACGAGGTGGCGGCGCCAATGCCGCAGCATCCCGCGCGCACGCGTGCCGAGCAGCACGCGATCGAAGTCCGCACGCGCGCCAGCGCTGCGCAGCATTTCGTGAACGGGCCCGACCGCGATGCGCGCATGGCTCTGCACACCGGCTGCACTGAGCAGTTGCTGCAGTTCCGCGATCCATCGCGTCGCCGCTGCGCGCGATTGCGCCTCAGCCTTGGCGCGCGACACGAACACCGAGACCTTGCCCGACGTCAGCGGATCGACGATGGCGAGCAGTTCAACGTCGAGCCGCGGATCGCGCGGCTCATCGAGCAGGCGGCGGACCGCGCGTACGCCGTCGTCGGCATTGGAAAACGGAATGAGGACGCGTGCCATCGCGTATCTCCAGCGGATATCGCGGACGCAAAGGCGCGCGTCCGCGTTCTGCTCCGAGATTACGAACCGCAGGCCGCGTGCGTAAGTCGGGAACGGCGTACGGGGAACACGTACGCCGGGGGCGCAATCACTGCTTGCCGACGCCCATCTCGAGTGCGAGGCGGATGAGGTCCGGCAGGCGGTCGACGCGAAGCTTGTCCATGATGCGCGCCTTGTACACCTCGACGGTGCGGGGGCTGATGTCGAGGAGCACCGCGATCTCGCGGTTGTGCCGGCTCGCGAGCACGTGGCCGAGCACTTCACGCTCGCGCGCGGTCAGCCGCGCCAGATCGCGCGCGAATCGCGCCTCGCGTTCCTTCTGCGCGCGGCGTGCCGCGCTGGTGTCGGTCGCAGCCCCGATCGTCCTCAGCAGGAGCTCGTCGTCGAACGGCTTTTCGATGAAGTCATAGGCACCCGCCTTGAGCGCTGCGCGCGTCGTTGCGACGTCGCCGTGCGCGGTCAGCATCACGATCGGCCAGGCGAGGCCGCGGTCAGCCAGGGCTGCCTGGACGTCGAGGCCCGACATGCCGCCGAGCTTCAGATCGAGCAGCACGCAGTCCGCGGATTCGGCATCGGCCCACGCGAGAAACGCTTCCCCCGACGCGAATTCGCGCGTTACACAACCGTGCATGCGCAGCAGCAGCGCCAGCGAATCGCGGACCGCGTCGTCGTCGTCGACGACGGCAACGACGGGTGCATGCGCGGCGCCGATCATGATCGCGCCTCGGGGATCGTGAAACAGAACGCACTGCCTGGCGCGCGCGCTTCGTGCCACAACCGCCCGCCGTGCGCATCGATGATCGACCGGCTGATCGCGAGGCCGAGGCCGGTGCCGCGGGGCTTCGTCGTCACGAACGGCTCGAACAAGGCACTGCGCACCTCTTCGGCGATTCCCGGTCCGTTGTCGACCACGTCGATGCGCACGAACCCTTCGTCCGCGCGCGACGTGACGACGCGGACGACCCGGCCTTCGGGTCGCCCTTTCAACGCATCGATCGCATTGGCGAGCAGGTTGTGCAGCACCGCTTCGATCTGGACGCGATCGACGGTGACGGGTGGCGCGTCCGCACCCGCCGTTTCGAGCGCAATACGATGGCGCTCGGCGCGCTCGCGCAGTGTCGCGCACGCTTCGTCGACGAGCACCGCCGGCGCGACGGTTTCCGGCTGTGCCGTGCCGGAGCGAAAGAAATCACGCAACCGGCGCACGACGTTGCCGGCGCGACCTGCCTCTGGGACCACCTTGTGCATCGTCGCGCGCAGCTCGCCGGAATCGACCGGCGACGCTGCCACCATCATTTCACACGCTCGCACGTACGCCGTGATCGCCGACAACGGCTGGTTCAGCTCGTGCGCCAGCGCCGACGCGAGTTCGCTCGCCGCGGCGAGCCGCAGGCTGCGATCGAGTCGCGTCTGCTTGTCCCGCAACTGGCGCTCGATCGCGCGTCGTTCCGACACGGCCGCGCCGAGCAGCAGGCCCGTTGCGGCGACCGCGAGCATCAGGAACTGGAAGTCGAGGACGGTGCCGCCACCCTGCCGTGTGAGCACGATCGCCGCGATGAGGCCGAGTTGCACGGCGAGCGTGCCGATCACGCCGCCTTCGATGCCGTGCCGCATCGCGATCCAGATGACGGGCAGGAACAGCACGTAGAAGAGCTTCGGCTCCCCGCCAAGCGACGTGCCGAATACGATCCACAGGGCGCATGCGATCCCGAGCGCTTCGATCGCCACGGTGCGCGTCGGCCGCAGCACCGGGCGCTCGCGCTCGCGCGTCAGCAGCAGCAGCACGGGCGTCGTCACGACGATGCCGATCAGGTCGCCGATCCAGAATTGCGTGACCCCGGTCCAGAATTCGCGAACCGGAAGGAGTCCGCTGCCGGCGACGAGCGCGACGAATGCGATCGCGATCACGCTGCATGCAACGCCGGCCGTCACGACGAACACCGCGGCGTCACGCAGCGCGACGAGATCCGCGCGAAACCGGAGGACTCGCGTCAGCGCGGCGGCGGCGCCGGTGTAGCCGATCGCAAGCAGCAGCGACGCCGCGACCATGATCGAAAACGGCGCTGGCGCCCCACGCACGAGGAGATCGGCGGCGAGCGCCGCGACGAACAGCCACGGCGCCTGACGCAGGCCGTAGCGCAGCAGGAAGGCGAGCGACAAGCCTGGCGGCGGATTCCACGGCGTGATTGCGAACGCGCCGATCGGATCGATGAAGCTGATCGCGTCGAGCGCGACGTAACCGAGCACGTAGGCGGCGACGACCGCCGGCGTGGCCTTGCGCTTGTCGATCGAGGCCAGGGCCGGTTGGACCCTAATCGCGCCGGCGGGCGAGCGCGTCGTTCAGGAACGTGCTGAATGCGACGAGGTCGAGCGGCTTCGTGAAATGATGATCGAAGCCCGCTTCGTGCGCGCGGCGCTTGTCCTCGCTCTGGCCCCAGCCGGTCACCGCGACCAGCAACATCGATCGGCCCCACGCCTCCGCACGGATCGAACGAGCGACTTCGTAGCCGATGAGATTCGGCATCCCGATGTCGAGCAGCGCGACAT
>DASSEA010000124.1:0-2457 GCA_035696805.1 Casimicrobiaceae bacterium | reverse complement strand
GAAGCCCGTTGCGGCCACGACATTCGCCGGCAGCGTACGCGTGACGTCGGGATCGATGAGCGCGACCGTCGGTATCAGCCGCCGAGAAATGATGCCGGTCTTCGCATTGAGCGAGGTCAGCGTGAATATCGAGATGCCCGTCGTTTCCGAGCCGGTGCCCGACGTCGTGGGACATGCGATGTGAGGCATCACCGGGCCGGGGACACGCTGCCCGGCCCCGATCGGCGCGTTCACGTAGGTCATGAACTCGGCGGGCTGACTGGCGTACAGGTTCGCGGCCTTGCACGTATCCATGACCGAGCCGCCGCCGACCGACACGAGTCCGTCGACGTTCGCTTCGCGGACGAAGCGCGTGGCGTCCTGGAACGATTGGTCGGTTGGCTCGATCATTACGTCGTCGTAAATGGCGTGATCGACGCCCGCTGCCGTGAGCGACGCCTTCGCCTTCGCAACGTGCTCGCCCGCCGCGAGGTTGCGATCGGTGAAGAGCGCAACGCGCTTGAGTCCGAGTTCGACGGCGTTGTCGCCGGCCTCGGCGAGAACGCCGGGGCCGAACGTGAACGTCGGCATGCCGAGGGTGAAACCGCGATCGGAACCCTCGAGTGCAGCGAAATCAGCGTGGCAGCAGGCCATGGTCATTCCTCCGTCGTGCGGACGTACCCGGGCGTTTCATTTCGCCATGAACGGCAGCGACCGACAAACGCAGACGCGCTACCCCGCATCCGCGAGGATCATCGCCGATGCCTTCTCCGCGATCATCACGACCGGCACGTTCGTGTTGCCCGACACGAGCGTCGGCATGATGCCGCAGTCTACGACGCGTAGCGCGCCAAGGCCATGCACGCGCAGTCGAGGGTCGACGACGGCGCGCGCATCGGTCGCCGGTCCCATCTTTGTCGTGCCGCTCGGATGAAAGATCGTGCCGCCGGTGTTCCTCGCGAATTCGAGCAGTTCGTCGTCCGAAGCGGCGTCCGCGCCTGGTCGATATTCGGAAGCGACGAACGGACGCATCGCACGGGTTGCTGCCAGTTTTCGGGCCAGGCGAATCCCGGCGACGAGCGTCGCGCGGTCGTCGTCGGTCGACAGGTAACGCGCTTGCATCGATGGCGGTTCGAAGGGATCTGTCGAGCGAATGCGGACCGCTCCGCGCGATGTCGGTCGTAGCTGGCACACCGACATCGTGAAGCCGGAAAATTCATGCACCGGCGAGCCGGCCATGTCGGAGGAGAGCGTCGCAAAGTGGAACTGCACGTCGGGCCGAGTCGCGGCCGGCGTCGCGCGCGCGAAGATTCCTCCCTGGTTGATGCCGACGGCCATGGGTCCGCTGCGCTTCAGGACGTAATCGAGTCCGATGCGCAGCTTGCCGCTCCACGTTCGCAGCGCGTCGTTGGTCGTGATCGGTTGCGTGCAGCGAAAGATGACGCGTGCCTGCAGGTGATCCTGCAGGTTCTCGCCGACGCCTTCCAGCGGGTGGACGACGGCGATGCCGTGCGCTTGCAGTAACGCGGGCGGTCCGACGCCGGACAGCTGCAGCAGTTGCGGTGACTGCAACGCGCCGGCCGCAAGAACGACCTCGCGGCGCGCGACGGCCGTCGCGTCGACACCGCCCTGCCGATAGCGGACGCCCGTCGCTCGGCGTTCGTCGAAAAGGACGCGCGTTGCGTGCGCGTTGGTTTCGATGCGCAGGTTCGCGCGACCGCGTGCGGGATTCAGGTACGCAACGGCGGTCGAGCAGCGGAAGCCGCGCCGCGTCGTGAGTTGGTAGTAGCCGGCGCCTTCCTGCGCCGCCCCGTTGAAATCGTCGTTGCGCGGAACGCCGAGTTCGCGCGCACCGGCGATCATCGCTTCGACGAGCGGGTGCGGCACGTCGATGTCGGATGCCCACAGCGGGCCGTCGTCGCCGTGGTATTCACTGGCGCCGCGCACGTTGTGCTCGAGCTTGCGAAACCAGGGCAGCACGTCGGCGAAGCGCCAGCCGGCGTTGCCCGCGGCGGCCCATGCGTCGTAATCGGCGTGCTGACCACGGATCGAGATCAGGCCGTTGATCGCCGAGCTGCCGCCGAGCGTACGTCCACGCGGCCAGTACACCTTGCGACCGTTCATCGTCGGCTCGGGGTCGGTGTAGAAACCCCAGTTGACGACCGGATGGAACATCGTCTTCGCGTACCCGATCGGCACGTGGATCCACGGATAGATGTCCCGCGGTCCCGCTTCGAGCAGCAGCACCGTGTGCCGGCCGCCCTCCGAGAGCCGATTCGCAAGCACGCACCCGGCCGAACCCGCGCCGACGATCACGTAGTCGAAAGGGGACGCTTTGTCGGGCATTCGAAGTGGGTTGGCGCGGTTTGGGAGGGGGTTTGCGAGGCGCCGCACGGACGCGTAAGCGGCTGATTCTAAAGCACTGATCGCCGCGCGCTGCGTCGCGCAATCGCGACGATTCGCGTTTGACCGCTGGGC
>DASSEA010000123.1:0-3351 GCA_035696805.1 Casimicrobiaceae bacterium | reverse complement strand
GGTAATGTCCTTCGGCGCGAATGCAAACTTCGCGATATCGATCGCGAGGACGTCGCCTGTCGTGGCGGCCTGCGCGTACACCGCATCCGCCGCGTAGGCAGCGCAGAGCAGCAGCGCCAGACCTGTGGGCAGCCAGAGCCGTGGATCGCGAAAACGGGAAAACTTCATGACGATTCTCCTGACGATGTGGAACCGCGCGCTACGCTGCGAGCGGCCGGTCGATCAGCGCGAGCCGATGCTGATTGCGAACGACGCTGACGCGCCGTGTACCGAGGAGCTTCGGAAGCTCGCTCGACGCGACGGTGACCGGTCCCGGCTCGCCGATGCCGGCCTGTCCCGGCGTGGGCAGGGGATAGGCAAGCGACATCGCGGTGTGCAGCTCGACGTTGCCTTCGACTTTTTGCAGCACCTGGTGAATGTGGCCGTTCAGCACGGTGACCGAACCGAATGGACGCAGCAGCGCGAGCGCCTGCGCCGAATCGGCGGTGCCCCAGCCCCAGGGCTGCCAGATCGTCCACAGTGGAATGTGCGCGAGCACGACGAGCGGCGTGGAGTGGCGCACGCCCGCAAGGTCGCGCTTGAGCCACGCGAGCTGGTCGTCCCCGAGCGCAGCGAGCGTCCCCGCCTTGAAAGCGAGCACGTTGTTGAGCCCGACGAAGTGGACGCCGCCCTGGTCGAAGCTGTACCACGAGCGACCGTTCCCGTCGTGATCGAAATGCCTGAGGTAGCCGGTGGCGCCGTCGTCGATCGTGTCGTGCTCGCCCGGCACCGTGTGGACGCGGTCGACGCGGAATTCCTGCAGCAGCTCTCGCGCCGTGCCGAATTCCTCGGGCTTCGACAGATGGCTCACGTCGCCCGTGTGCACGACGAAAGCGGGGGCGGCCGGAAGCGCGTTGACGTCGGCGATCGCGCGGCGCAGGCTGCCGACGACGTCGGGATTCGCCTCCTTGCGAAAGCCGATGTGCGTGTCGCTGATCTGCACGAACGTGAGCGCGTTCGCGCTCGCCGCCAGCGGCGCATCGCCGCGCGTGGCACCCAGCGCATGGGGTACGCCACCGGCGACGGTCCAGACCACGGCGGCGCCGCTCCAGTGGGCGAGGCAGGCGAGCGCCTGCCTGCGCGTCACGCGAGGTTTCGGGTCGTGTGGGTCGTTGGGCTTCATGCGGGCTCCTGGGGGTCGCGGCAAAGTGCCGTTGCTCCCTCCTACTGCCGGCGCGTCAGTGTTATTCCGGGCGGAGGCGACGGGAATAAAACGGCGCCATGCGCGGTACGACGGGGATGGTGCGGCGAGCGTGCAAAGAATGAAACGCGCGCCGCGACCCTATGACGGGTGACGCAGGAGCGCCGATTGTCCGACCACGCACGTTTCGAGCAGCTGGTGCTGCCGCATCTCGGCGCGGCCTACAACCTCGCGCGCTGGCTCGCACGCGATGCGAGCGACGCCGAGGACATCGTGCAGGACGCCTGCATCCGGGCGCTGAAATACATCGCGTCGCTCAATCGCAGCGAGGCCAAGGCGTGGTTCCTGACGATCGTGCGTCATGCGTTCTACGACTGGTGCGAGCGCAACCGGCCGGCCGAGGTCGCGCGTGACGATGGCAGCGCGCTCGACGCTGCCGTCGATCATTCTGCGGTCGATCCCGAGCAGGCGGCGGTGCGTCGCGCCGAGTCGAAGGTGCTCGCCGAAGCCGTCGCCGAGCTGCCGCTCGCGTTTCGCGAGGTGCTGATCCTGCGCGAGATGGAAGAGCTGTCGTACAAGGAGATCGCGCGCATCGCGGACATCCCGATCGGGACGGTGATGTCGCGTCTTGCGCGAGCGCGCGCGCTGCTGCAGGGTTCCCCGCGGCTGCGCGCAATCGCCGAACGAACGTCCGGGGGTGATCGGTGAAATGCGAGCACGCTGAACCGCTCGTCGTCGCGTACGCCGACGGCGAGGTCGCGGGCCTTTCGAGGCACTCGGTCGAGAAGCACCTGCGCACGTGCGCGAGCTGTGCCTCGAAGCATGCCGAGGTGCTCGCGCTGCGGGCGCGGCTGCGCGCCGAGGTGCCGTATTTCGCGCCGCCGCCCGCGCTTCGCGAGCGGATGCGCGAGATCGTGCGGAGCGCGCCACGCGAGCGCTCCGGTACGTCGCGGCCGTCGCGCGTGCGCTGGCCATGGCTTGGCGGCGGTGCACTCGCCGGATCGGCGGCCACCGTGCTCGCGTTCGTCTTGGGTACCGCCGTCCTCGGTTGGCGCGCGGGCGAGGACGTCGCGGCGCAGGCCGTGGCCAGCCACACGCAGGCAACGCTCGATCACCGCCTGGTCGAGGTCGCGTCATCGGATCAGCATACGGTGAAGCCTTGGCTGTCCGCACGACTCGACTATTCGCCGCCGGTGCGCGACTTGGTCGACGAGGGGTTTCCGCTGATCGGCGGGCGCCTCGACACGCTCGAGCGCAAGACGGTCGCCACGCTGGTTTACGGCTATCGCAAGCACACGATCGACGTCTTCGTTCGACCAGACGCGAGCGCCGCGCCCCGACTGCGTGAGTTGCGCGGCTTCAACGTCGTGCACGCGCGCGAAGGCGGCTGGGACTGGCTCGCGGTTTCCGACGCGAGTCCCGACGTGCTGAACGACTTCCTGCAGAAGCTCCTGCGCGCGACGGCCAAGCCGTAGCCCAGCGAGGCCACGGAGAGCAGGCCGGACGATCTGACCCTGTCCTGCGAGCTTTTGGCTCGACCCCGCACTTCGCGGGCGTAGCCCCGGCGTCGGAAATCATTCTTCGCGTGCGTACCGCGCGCGGCGTCGAATTCACTCTTCGCGTGCGTACCTCGCGCACGTTCGAAGCATTCCTTCACTTACGTCGTGAATA
This sequence comes from Casimicrobiaceae bacterium, assembly GCA_035696805.1. Classification (GTDB taxonomy): domain Bacteria; phylum Pseudomonadota; class Gammaproteobacteria; order Burkholderiales; family Casimicrobiaceae; genus VBCG01. Next base: position 500 of record DASSEA010000123.1, on the reverse strand, counting down.
TTCGCACCGCCCGACGCGCATAAAGCCTCCGTCCCGCGTGTCAGGCAGGTAAGCGATGCGCGAACCCGCCATCGCCCCGGCCTCGGTGCCCTGTTCGTCGCGACGTACCGCATTCTCATCCGCGACGAACATGAATGCGCGCCGACCTTTTCGTCACGATGAAGCGAAGGAGAAGTCATGTTCCGAATCAACATTCGATCCTGCTCGAAGCTCGTCTGCGGCGCCGCGCTGGCGCTCGGTGCGTCGTTCGCGCTTGCCGACGACAGCAGCATGAGCGTCCTGACCGGCGACTCGTATGCGTTCTTCAACGACCTCGACTACCACCCGGGCCGCTTCAACACCGCGCGCGCGCCCGCGGCGCAGGAACGCAACGCGTTGGTGGAGATGCCGCGCACGCGACCGCCCGTGGTGGAGAAACCGACCGTGCTCGCCGACCGCCCGGGCGTGACGTTGCGCAGCCCGTTCCGCAACGACACCGGCGCGTAGCCTTTGCGGCCGCT
>DASSEA010000122.1:0-5002 GCA_035696805.1 Casimicrobiaceae bacterium | reverse complement strand
GAGGAGGCGCGCGAGGGGGTCCTCTATTGCGCCGAGGTCGGCCAGTACTCGCGCGCCGAGCAGAAGGGCCTCGCCTTCCTGCTGCCGAAGCTCGACAAGCACAACATCGTGCTCGTCGCGACGAGCGCGGAGCCGCTCGCGAACGCCGCGGCCGAAGGCCGCTTCGACGCCGCGCTCCTGTCGCAACTGTCGACGGGTGCCGTCGTGCTTCCGCCGCTTCGGATGCGACGCGACGACATCCCGGCGCTGATCGAGCGATTCTGGCGCGCGTCGGGTGCGGACGAACGCGTGGCGCCGCTGCTCGCCGCACTGTCGCCCGCGGCACTGACGGCGCTGTCCAATGCGTACTGGCCGGGCAACATGGATCATCTGCAGAACGTCGTCGCGAACATGCAGGTCGTCCGCGGCGAGATCAGCGCCGACCTCGTGAAGCGGCTCCTCGGCGAAGCGGCGTCGCCGAACCAGGCGCTCGCGCCTGAAATCACGACGCGGTTCTTCGAACTCCCGCTGCGGGAGGCGCGCGAGGCGTTCGAGCGTCTCTATTTCGAGCAGCTCCTCGGCCGCGAGCAGAGCAACATGAGCAAGGTCGCGGAGAAGGCCGGGCTCGAGCGCACGCATCTCTATCGCAAGCTCAAGCAGCTCAACATCCGCTTTTCACGCCGTACCGACGACAGCGCGGCCAGCTAGCCCGAATGCTTCACATCAGGGCGCGGCAACTTCGCGGACGCTGCCGGCGAACCGCCGGCGTGCGGCATTGCGTCGCGTGATCCCGGGCGCGCATTCGGCGGGTTCGCGCGGCAGGATGCTGCCCCTCGTGGTCGGCGCCGTCGGCGTCGTCTATGGCGACATCGGTACCAGCCCGCTTTACACGTTACGCACGGCGTTCACCGGCTCGTACGGGCTGTCGCTCACACCGGACAACGTGCTCGGCGTGCTGTCGGTGATCGTCTGGGCGCTCGTCATCGTCGTCACGCTCAAGTACATCACGCTCATCATGCGCGCGGACAACCGCGGAGAGGGCGGCATTCTCGCGCTGACCGCGCTCGTGTCGCGCGGCACGGAAGACCGCCAACGGATGCGATGGTGGCTGGTCGGGCTGGGCATTTTCGGGGCCGCGATGTTTTACGGCGACGGCATGATCACGCCGGCCATCACCGTGCTCGGCGCCGTCGAGGGCCTCGGCGTGATCGCGCCGGCGTTGCACCCGTTCATCGTACCGATCGCCGTCGTGATTCTCGTCGCGCTGTTCGCCGTGCAACGGACGGGGACGGCAAGACTCGGCGCGGTCTTCGGGCCCATCATGGGCGTGTGGTTCGTCACGCTCGGCGTACTCGGCGCGCTCGAGATCGCGCGGGGGCCGCAGGTGCTCGGCGCATTCGACCCGACGTACGCCGCGCGCTTCATCATCGGCAATCCGACGGTCGCGTTCGTCGCGTTCGGCGCGGTCGTCCTTGCCGTGACCGGCACCGAGGCGCTCTACGCGGACATGGGTCATTTCGGCAAGACGCCGATCCGCCGCGCGTGGATATTCTTCGTGATGCCCGCGCTGTTGCTCAATTACTTCGGGCAGGGCGCGCTGATCCTGAACGATCCGGCAACGATCCAGAATCCCTTCTATCTGCTCGCGCCCGCTTGGGCGCGGGTTCCGCTGCTGGTGCTCGCGACGCTGGCGGCGATCATCGCGTCGCAGGCGGTCATCTCGGGCGCGTTCTCGTTGACGCGCGCGGCGATCCAGATGGGGTACTGCCCGCGCCTCACGATCCTCCACACGTCCGAGCGGGCGATCGGGCAAATCTACGTCCCGTTCATCAACTGGATGCTGCTGCTCGCGATCATTGCGCTCGTCGTCGGGTTTCGCAATTCCGACAACCTCGCGGGGGCGTACGGCATCGCCGTCACGATGGCGATGCTGATCGATTCGATCCTGATCTTCGTCGTGATGCGGCGGCTGTGGGACTGGCCGGTGTGGGCGTCGGTGCTGATCACGACGCCACTGCTGCTGATCGACCTCACGTTCCTCGCGTCGAACTCGCTGAAGATTCCGGAGGGCGGCTGGTTCCCGCTGTTGATCGGCGGGGCAGTCTTCACGCTGCTGACGACGTGGAAGCGCGGCCGGTCCCTGCTGATGAAGCGCCTCGCCGAGGACGCGATGCCGCTCGACCTCTTCATCCAGAGCATCCAGGCGTCTCCGCCGACGCGCGTGCCCGGCACGGCGATCTTCCTCACGTCGACGCCCAACCGCGTGCCGCATGCGCTGCTGCACAACCTGAAGCACAACAAGGTGCTGCACGAGCGCGTCGTGTTCCTGACGATCGTGATGCGCGACATCCCGTACGTGCCCGACGAGGAGCGGGTCGAGGTCACCGATCTCGGCTGCAATTTCTATCGGCTGCTCGCCGACTACGGCTTCAAGGACGATCCAGACGTGCCGGAACTGCTCGAGGATTGCGGTCGCAAGGGCTTTGCGTTCGACATGATGGAGACGTCGTTCTTCGTGTCCCGCGAGACGCTGATTGCCACGGTGTCGCCGGGCATGGCGCTGTGGCGCGAGAAGCTGTTCGTGTCGATGTCGAAGAACGCGACCAAGGCGTCGGAATTCTTCCAGGTGCCGACCAACCGGGTGGTCGAGCTGGGGACGCAGGTGGAGCTGTGATTCGCGCAGGTTTCGGTCGCGGTCGATCGCGCATGACGGCGGAGCGTCGCCAAAAAAAACGCCGGCGCGAAGCCGGCGTTCCCATTTCAAAGGAGGCGCGTTACTGGAGCGTCGCCATCTGCGAGCGCATGGTCTTCAACGCCCTGCTTTCGATCTGGCGAATCCGCTCGGCCGACACGCCGTACTCGTCGGCAAGCTGCTGCAGCGTCGCCGTTTCCTCGTCGTCGCGCAGCCACCGCGCTTCGATGATCCGTCGGCTGCGGTCATCCAGTTGCGCCATCGCCGTGCGCAGGCCCTTGCTGCGGTTGGCCGCAGTCTCGCGCCGCTCCAGAATCTCGACCGGCTCGTCCTCGGTGTCCGTCAGATAGGCGATCGGCGTCACCGATTCCTCGTCGCCGGGCGTCGGATCGAGCGAAACGTCGCCACCCGAGATCCGGGTTTCCATCTCGAGCACTTCCTCCGGCTTCACGCCGAGCTCGGTCGCGATCGCGTTCGCCTGCGAGCGCGTCAGCGATGCCGACGAACGCTTCATGCTGCGCAGGTTGAAGAACAGCTTCCGCTGCGCCTTCGTCGTCGCGATCTTGACCAGCCGCCAGTTGCGCAGCACGTGCTCGTGAATTTCCGCCTTGATCCAATGGAGGGCGAAAGAAACGAGTCGCACGCCGCGCTCCGGGTCGAACCGGCGCACGGCCTTCATCAGCCCGATGTTGCCCTCCTGGATCAGGTCCGCCTGCGGCAGCCCGTAGCCTAGGTAGTTGCGTGACACGGCGACGACCAGCCGCAGGTGCGACAACACCAGTTGGCGCGCCGCGTCGACGTCTTCGTGTTCCTTCCAGCGCCGCCCAAGCGCGGTTTCCTGCTCGGCCGTGAGCAGCGGGAACCGATTCACCGCCTGGATGTAGTGGTCGAGACTCCCGAGCGAGGCCGGGGTCGGGAACGCCAGCGCACTTCCGGACATCGAGTTTCTCCTTTCAGTGGCGGCCGGGCCAAGACGCTTCGAGTGCCGCCGGACGCCAGTTTAGCACTCGGGCAATAAGAGTGCTAAGCACCGGGAAAGTTCCCGACTTATTCAGTCGGGTATTGCGGTCTGGACTTAAGATAAGTGCCCGAGGCGAGGAGGCCTCGGAGGGTGGACCACCGATCGCCGCTGGGGTTCAGCGAAGGGTCGCCCATGTTCCGGGGTGGGCGCTTGCTATCCATGCAACTTAGGCGTGCTCGGGTCTAGCGTTCAACTCCTCGGCGGGCAGCAACGCGTCGACGAACTCTGCGGCGCCGAACGGCCGCAGGTCGTCCAACCCTTCGCCAACACCGATGAACTTGAGCGGCACGGGATGCTGGCGGGCGATCGCAGCGACGATGCCGCCCTTGGCGCTCCCGTCGAGCTTCGTCAGGATGAGCCCGGTTAGGCCGACGGTTGCATCGAACGCGCGCACTTGCGCAAGGGCGTTCTGGCCGGTGTTCGCATCGAGCACGAGCCAGACCTCGTCGGGGGCGCCGGCGCGCGCCTTCCCGAGCACCCGCTTGATCTTGCGCAACTCGTCCATCAGGTTGCCTTGCGTTGGCAGGCGACCCGCCGTATCCGCGAGGACCACGTCGATGCCGCGGCCTCTGGCGGCGTTGACCGCGTCGAACATGACGGCGGCCGGATCGCCGCCGGCTTGCTGTATCACCGCCACGCCGTTCCTTTCACCCCACACGGACAGTTGCTCGCGAGCAGCCGCCCGGAACGTATCTCCCGCCGCCAGGAGGACCGACAGGTTCCGCTGCTGAAGCCACTTGGCGAGCTTGCCGATCGACGTCGTTTTCCCCGCCCCGTTGACCCCTGCCAGCATGATGACGAAAGGCCGATCCGATGCAACGACGGCATCGGCTTCGAGCGGCCGCACCAGATCCACGAACGCTGCCCGAAGCAGTGCGCGAGGATCGCCGCTGCCCCCGGTCCGACGATAGCGGGCGCGGAGATCCTCGATCAGGTGATTCGTCGCCTCGACGCCGACGTCCGCCATCAGCAGCGCGGACTCAAGTTCCTCGAGCGCCTGATCGTCGAGCACCCGCCGGCGAAACGCGCCGGTTATTGCGCCCGACAGCTTCTCGCGCGAAAGACCGAGTCCGGACTTCAGCCGATCGGACCACGACTTCGCGACGGGCGGCGGCAACGAGAACGACGGGCCGAGCACTGGCGTGGGATCGCGCATTTCCTCGTAGCGAGGTGCGGGCGCGCTGCCCTGGGTCGCAGTTGCGGGTGGCGCGGGGTCACCCGCAACCCCATCGGCACGGGGCGGTGAGCGGACGTTCTCGACGACGACCGCCGGCGGCTCGGCCGCTGTTGCGGGCTTGCGCTTGAAAAGA
>DASSEA010000121.1:0-2861 GCA_035696805.1 Casimicrobiaceae bacterium | reverse complement strand
TGCCCGCCGGAAGCCGCACGACGGGCGGCAATACTGCAGTGTGGCGCGCTGGACCGGGACTACATTCGCCTCTAAGCCCCGCTCCGGCCCCGAGGTATCACGCTCGATCGAGCGGCTCGGGCTTGCGTTTCAACGCCTGTTCATAGAGCTGCTCACGCGGCACACCGGTGAGCTTTGCCGCGAGACGCACGGCGCGCGCCGGCGGCAATTCTTCGAGCAGCGCGGCGAGGATGCGACCGGCATCCGCCGCGACCCCCGCGCGCGGTTCGCCCGACCGTTCGTCGACGATCAACACGAATTCGCCGCGGACGCGGTTCGCGTCGGCGGCAAGCCACGCCGACCCCTCGCCCACGGGCATGGTCGCGATCGTCTCGAACTGCTTGGTGAGTTCGCGCGCGATGGTCAGCGCACGCCGGGGATCGAGAACCTGCGAAAGTTCGTCGACCGTCGCTGCGACGCGATGCGGCGCCTCGTAAATGACGAGCGCCGTCGGCAACGGCGCGAACGCCTCCAGGAGCGCGCGCCGAGCCTTGCTTCGCGACGGCAGGAAGCCGAGGAATGCGAAACGCTCGGCCTCGAGACCCGCTGCCGATAGCGCAACCGCGACCGCGCTGGCGCCCGCGACCGGCACGACGCGGTGGCCGGCGCGTGCAACGGCGCGTACGACGCGTGCGCCGGGATCGCTGATCGCGGGCGTTCCGGCGTCGCTGACGATCGCGACACTGCGGCCCGCCGTGAGATCGTGCCGCACGCGCTCGACTTCCCGCGCCTCGTTGTGCGCGTGCAACGCGCGGGGACGCGTCGTCACACCGTAGCGCGCAAGCAGCTTCGCAGTCACGCGCGTGTCTTCCGCGCAGATGACGTCGGCGCTGCGCAGTATGTCGAGTGCGCGCAACGTGACGTCACGCAGGTTACCGATCGGCGTTGCCACCACATATAATGAGCCGGGCTCGGCGCGAGACGCGCGTTCTGCGAGCCCGCCGGTATCCATCCGCATTTCTCCATTCTCCGTCATGCGCGCTCCGCTTCGTCTCGCCTCGATGACGCCGTGCTTCGCGCAGCGCGTGACGGGCGTCTTGCTGGCGCTGTTGTTCGCCGCGGCGGCATTGTCCTGTGCCTCGTCACGGCCGACAACCCGCGTCGAAGTGATTCGTGCGCCGATCGACGATTCTCGCGCGCTGCCACCGACCGCGATCACGTCGATCCCTGACATGACGGCGGTCCCGCCGGTCATCATCAACCCGGCGACGCCACCCGCCGAAGCGCCGGTCGCCGTCGAATCGCCGGACCCATCGCAATCAATTGAGGACGAGCTCCCCCCACCTGTGACGAGCGACGTCATCGCGCTCGTGCTGCCGCTCGATGTTCCCGCCTACGAGCGCGCGGCGGGCGCCGTGCGCGATGGATTCCTCGACGCCGCCAATGCCGCGGGCCGAAGCGGCGCCTGCATCGTCATCTCGCACGGCACCGACGGCGTCGTTTCGGCGTTCGAAACGGCGCGCGCGAAAGGCGTGCGGATCGTAGTCGGTCCGCTCGTGCGCGACGACCTGAAGACGCTCGCGATTTCCGGCGTCAAGCTGCCATGGACGCTCGCACTCAACCAGCTCGACGACGGATCGACGCTCCCCGGCGCGGTCTTCTCGTTCCCGCTCACCGTCGAAAGCGACGCTCGGGTGCTCGCGGCGAGCGCGCTTGCAAGCGGTGCGCGCTCCGTCGACGTCATCGCGGGCGACTCACCGCTGATGAAGCGCTTTGCCACGTCGTTTGCACTTGCCTGGCGCAAGAGCGGAGGCCGCGTGCCCGATGCGTTGCCGTTCGACGCCGCGCCGGAAGCGCTGACCGGATTGCGCCGTACGCTGAATCAGCACACGCCCGACGCAGTGCTGCTTGCGGTGAGCGGTGAGCGCGCCGCACTCGTCAAGCCGTTCATCGGCGGGATTCGCGCGTATGCGAGCGGCCTCGTGTTCGAGCGGCCGTCCCCGGCGGTCGCTCGCGATCTCGATGGCGTGCGCGTGGTGGAGATCCCATGGCTGCTGACGCCTGACGCGCCACAGTTCGGCGGGTTGCCGCGCCGCGGTTTCGACAGCACGGCGCTCGCGCGGCTGTATGCGCTCGGGGTCGACGCGTTTCGCGTGGCCGAGGCGTTCGAAAACGGTCCGCCCGCGCAGTTCGACCTCGAGGGGGCCACCGGTCGCATCACGCTCGTGCCGGGACGGCAATTTGCGCGCGAAGGCAAGCTCGCCGTCTATCGCAACGGTGAACTCGTCCCCGAAGTCTTCCCCTAAGCCAACGCCGGGGGCGACGGGCGGGCGCGCCGAGTCGATTGCGGCCGCGCACCTGATGCGCGAGGGCCTGACGATCATCGGACGCAATTTCCGCACGCGCTTCGGCGAGATCGACCTGATTGCGCGCGACGGCCGCACGCTCGTGTTCGTCGAAGTGCGAATGCGGCGCTCGCTGCGGTTCGGTGGTGCGCTCGAAAGCATCACCGCGGCCAAGCGCGCGCGAATGCTCGCGGCGGCGAACGGCTACCTCGCGATGCTGGGACACGAGCCCGCGTGCCGCTTCGACGTCATCGTCATGCAGGGAGTGGACGGCCACGACGTGACGTGGCGCCGCGACGTTCTCGCGGTGGATGACTGATAAAATCACGCACCCATGATCGATCACGCCGAACGCATTCGCGGCCACTTCCACGACAGCGCGCTGCTGAAGCAGGATGCGGCGCAGACCATGGCGGCGCCGATCGCGCGCGCGGGTGCGCTGATGACCGATTGCCTGTTCGCAGACGGCAAGATCCTCGCGTGCGGCAATGGCGGCTCGGCGTCCGATGCGCAGCACTTCGCAGCCGAACTCGTCGG
>DASSEA010000120.1:0-6768 GCA_035696805.1 Casimicrobiaceae bacterium | reverse complement strand
GACCTAAGGGATGAGGCGCCGCGAGTTCCTGCAGGCGGTGGCGGCCGCCGCCGTGGCGGGCCTGCGCGTCGACGCGGCGGCTGCCGCCGATGATGCCGATGGCGAGCGTTTTTACGGCGCGCTGAAGCCGTTCGGCAACGTTGCACTCCTGCACATCACCGACTGCCACGCACAGTTGCGCCCGGTTCGCTTCCGCGAGCCGAGCGTCAACCTCGGAGTCGGCGACGCGCGCGGCAAGCCGCCGCATCTCGTCGGCGAAGCATTGCTTCAGCATTTCAAAATCGCGGCCGGGACGCGCGATGCGCACGCGTTCACGTATCTCGATTTCGAGCGGGCGTCGCGCGCGTATGGCGCGATAGGTGGATTCGCGCACCTTGCGACGCTGATCAAGCGGCTGCGCGCGGATCGCCCCGGTTCATTGCTGCTCGATGGCGGCGACACGTGGCAGGGCTCCGCGACATCGCTGTGGACGCGCGGTCAGGACATGGTCGAGGCGGCGAAACTGCTCGGTGTCGACGTGATGACCGGACACTGGGAGTTCACGTACGGCGCGGCCCGCGTTAAGGAGGTCGTCGACAAGGACTTCGCGGGACGCATCGATTTCGTCGCTCAGAACGTGCGCACCGCGGACTTCGGCGACCCGGTGTTCGCACCCTACGTGGTGAAATCGATCAACGGCGTCGCCGTCGGCATCGTGGGGCAGGCATTCCCGTACACGCCAATCGCGAATCCGCGCTATTTCGTTCCCGAATGGACGTTCGGGATTCAGGAGGAGGGCCTGCAGAAGGCTGTCGATGACGTGCGCGCGAAAGGCGCGCAGGTCGTCGTACTGCTTTCGCACAACGGGATGGACGTCGACCTGAAAGTCGCGTCGCGCGTCGCGGGCATCGACGTGATCCTCGGCGGACACACGCACGACGGCGTTCCGCAGCCCAGCATCGTCGCCAATCGCGTCGGCCGGACGCTCGTCACCAATGCAGGGAGCAACGGCAAGTTCGTGGGGCTCCTCGAGTTCGACGTGCGGCAGGGCAGGGTCGCGGATCTGCGCTATCGGCTGGTGCCCGTGTTCGCGAACCTGTTGCCGGCGGATCGCGACATGGACGCGCTGATCGCAAGGGCGCGCGCGCCGTTCGAAGCGAAGCTCGGCGAGAAGCTCGCCGTCACCGGGCAGCTGCTGTACCGCCGCGGAAACTTCAACGGTACATTCGACCAGTTGCTGCTCGACGCTCTGATGGCGGAGAAGAATGCCGAGATCGCGTTTTCACCGGGTTTTCGCTGGGGGCCGACGCTGCTTCCCGGCGCAGCGATCCGCTACGAGGACCTGCTCGACCAGACGGCCATCACCTATCCGTACGTTACGGTGAACAAGCTGAGCGGCGAGACGATCAAGACAATCCTCGAAGACGTCGCCGATAACCTGTTCAACCCCGATCCGTACTACCAGCAGGGCGGCGACATGGTGCGCGTCGGCGGCATGCAGTACGCGATCGATCCGTATGGGGTGAGCGGGCGGCGTATCACGAAGATGGAACTGCGTGGCAAGCCCGTCGAAGCGGACAAGACCTATACGGTGGCGGGGTGGGCGCCGGTGTCGGAAGAAGCGAAGAACGCCGGCGGCGAGGCGATCTGGGACGTCGCGGCGCGTTATCTCCGCGCGCAAAAGGCGATCACGCCGCGCATGCCGAACTTGCCGAAGCTGGAGGGCGTCGCCGGCGATCCCGGCCTCGCGTAAACCGACTTTGGGGTCAGAGCAATAAGTCGCGCGTTCGCGTGCCGCGCTTGGTCGGACAATAATCCGCGCGACTTATTACTCTGACCCCAAAGTCCCTCAAGTCACGGTCACGCGCGCGAACTTCCGTTTACCCGCCTGCACGACGACCGTCGTGCCCGAACCGACGACGAGCGACTTGTCGCCGACGACGTCGCCGTCGACTTTGAGGCCGCGCTGCGCGATCAGACGCAGCGCTTCCGACGTGGAGTCGACGATGCCTGCCTGCTTCGCGAGCTGCGCAATCGGCATTCCGGCGCCGTTGGCGTGCAGCGTGACTTCCGGCATGTCGGAGGGCGTCGCGCCCTGTCGAAAACGCGCGTCGAATCCAGCGCGCGCGGCGTCCGCCGCGACCTGCGAGTGGAACCGCGCGACGATCTCCGTCGCGAGCGTCACCTTCGCGTCACGCGGGTTCGCGCCTTCGTCGCACGCGCGCCGCAGAGCCGCAATTTCCGCTTCGGGCCTGAACGACAGCAACTCGTAGTAGCGCCACATCAGCGGATCCGAAATCGACATCAGCTTGCCGAACATCGAGTCGGGCGACTCGGTGATGCCGACGTAGTTGTCGAGCGACTTCGACATCTTGTTGACGCCGTCCAGTCCCTCTAGCAGCGGCAGCGTGAGGATGCACTGCGGCTCCTGTCCGTAATGCCGCTGCAGCTCGCGACCGACGAGCAGATTGAATTTCTGGTCGGTGCCCCCGAGTTCCACGTCGGTGTTGAGCGCGACCGAGTCGTAGCCCTGCGCGAGCGGATACAGCAGCTCGTGGATCGCAATCGGCTGTTCCGCCGCGTAACGCTTCGCGAAATCGTCCCGTTCGAGCATCCGCGCCACCGTGTACTTGCCGGCGAGCCGGATCATGCCGTCCGCGCCGAGCGCGGCGAGCCATTTCGAGTTGAACGCGACCTCGGTCTTCACGCGATCGAGGATGAGGAATGCCTGGTCGGTGTAGGTCTTTGCGTTGGCCGCCACCTCGTCGACCGAAAGCGCGGGCCGCGTCACATTGCGACCGGAGGGGTCGCCGATCAGCGTCGTGAAGTCGCCGACGAGGAAGACGACGTGGTGCCCGAGGTCCTGCAACTGCCGCAGCTTGTTGAACTGCACCGTGTGGCCAAGGTGCAGGTCCGGGCGTGTCGGATCGAAGCCTTCCTTAACGTTCAGCGGCTTGCCGCGCGCGAGCTTGGTACGTAATTCGCTTTCGACCAGAAGCTCGTCCGCACCACGACGAAATACTGCAACGTGATGATCGATATCGAACGTCATGGCGTCGGACGGCGCCGCTTCGATCGGCCATCGGCAGGGGCCGGGGTTGCCGATCGAGCGAAGTTCCCTGCTACAATCCGCCCGGGCCCTGCGCGGGAGGCACTCGCTGAGGCGCAAGGCGCTTGCTTATCGCAATTCATCCGTTGATCACGCACAAACCCAAGATTCTAGCGCAGCCATTGCGCACGATTGCGCGGTCGCTGTCGGCGGGACAAGCGCTCGCGGTGGCCGTGCTCGGCTTCGCGGGCGTCGCCGCATTCGGCATCACGCCGGACACCGCGCTCGACACGGTCGCCGTTCGTCACGTGTCACGCGCGCTGCCGATACCCGGGATCGCGCTCTCCGCTTCGGCCGAAGATCATTACTGGCGCGAGGAGCGCGTGCAACGCGGCGATACGATCGGCAGCCTGCTCGCGCGCGCTGCCGTCGACGACCCCGCAGCCATGGAATTCCTGCGCACCGATCCATCGGCACGCGCGCTCTATCAACTGCGCCCCGGTCGCGCGCTCAAAGTCGCAACCGACGACGACGGCCGGCTTGCCGGTTTGCGGTTCGTCGCGGGCAACGGCGAGATTCTGTCGGTCGGTCGTTCCGCGAACGGTTTCACGACCCAACGCGAAGCAGCGCCGGCGGACACCCGCGTGACGATGCGCGCCGGTGAGATCGAGACGTCGCTGTTTGCCGCAGCCGATGCGGCGGATCTCCCCGACGCGATCACGCTCGCTCTCGCCGACGTGTTCGAAGGCGACATCGACTTCTATCACGACCTGCGCCGCGGCGATCGCTTCATCGTGCTGTACGAAACGCGCTACGTCGACGGCGAGCCCGCGGGCACGGGTCGCATTCTCGCGGCCGAGTTCGTGAATCGCGGCGTCGCAGTCCATGCGTTCCTGTGGCAGGCGCCCGACGGCAGCGAAGGCTATTACGACGAAACCGGCCGCAGCTCGCGCAAGTCGTTCCTGCGTTCGCCGATGGAGTTTTCGCGGATCACGTCGGGATTCACGCAGGCGCGTTTTCATCCGATCCTGCACACGATGCGCGCACACCGTGGCACGGACTTCGCGGCACCGATGGGTACGCCGGTGCGCGCGACGGCGGATGGCGTCGTCACCGTCGCCGGCGAGCAGAACGGCTACGGCAACGTCGTGATCCTGCAGCACGATGGGCGGTACACGACGGTGTATGCGCATCTGTCGCGTTTCGCCGAGGACGTCCGCGGTGGCGCGCGCATACGTCAGGGCGATACGCTCGGGTACGTCGGACAGACCGGGTGGGCGACCGGACCGCATCTGCATTACGAGCTTCGCGTCGACGGCGAGCCGCAGGACGCGTTGACCGCCGCGTTGCCGATGGCGACGCCCGTTTCCGACGACCAGCGCCCAGCGTTCGCCGCCCGCATTGCGCCACTCGCCGGCGAACTGGCCGTCGTGCGCGCGCTCCCCGACGTTCGCGTCGCCGCCAACTGACGCGGTCGGGTCGCGCACCCGAATTCCGGAACGCTGTCGATGGCCCGCGAATATTTCGCCGGCGTGATGTCCGGTACGAGTCTCGACGGCGTCGATGCCGTCGTGGCGGATTTCGCGCCCGGTGGCGACAGACCATGCAATACGCTCGGCGCATCGCACGTTGGTTTTCATTCGATGCTGCGCGACGAGTTGCTCGCGCTGCAACAGCCCGGCGCGAACGAGCTGGCGCGCGCCGCGTCGGCAGCGAACATGCTCGCCGAGCTTTACGCCGCCGCGATCGCCAGTGCGCTAGAGAACGCGAAGCTCGCGCCGTCCGATATCCAGGCTGCGGGCGTGCACGGGCAGACGCTGCGGCACCGGCCCGACCTCGGCATCACCGTGCAGCTCAACAACGCCGCACGCGTCGCGGAAAAGGCGGGCATGGTCGTCGTCAGCGATTTTCGCAGTCGCGACGTCGCGGCGGGCGGGCAGGGTGCGCCGCTGGTGCCCGCATTTCATGCGGCACTTTTCGCAAGGCCGGATCGTCATCGCGTGATCGTCAACGTCGGCGGCATCGCGAACATGACCGACCTGCCGCAGGATGGCCAGATCCGCGGCTTCGACACCGGTCCCGGCAACGTCCTGTCGGACCTGTGGTGCGCGCGTAATCGCGGTGCGTCGTACGATGCGCAAGGCGCATGGGCATCGACCGGCAAGGTCGTTCCGGCGCTGCTCGACGTGCTGCTCGCCGATCCTTTTTTCAGCGCGTCACCGCCGAAAAGCACGCACCGCGACAAGTTCAACCTGCAGTGGCTCGAAGGACGGCTGCGCGAGGCCGGCAGCAAGGCCGAGGCGGAAGACGTGCAGGCTACCCTCGTCGCGCTGACCGCGCGCACGATCGCCGACGCGATCCGCGGTTACGCGCCCGACGCCGAGGAAGTGCTCGTGTGCGGCGGCGGCGCGCGCAACGCGACGCTGATGCAGCAACTCGCTGAAGAGCTGAAGCCGCGGACCATTGGAACGACGGCGGACGCGGGCGTCGCGGTCGAGCAGGTCGAGGCGCTTGCGTTCGCGTGGCTCGCACGGGAGGCGCTGGCGGGTCGTCCCGGAAACCTACCGGCGGTCACGGGCGCGAAGGGACCGCGGGTGCTGGGGGCGATCTACCCGCGGTAAAGTTCTGCACGTGGCGGCGGCATCAAAACAAAAGGGCCCATCGCGGGCCCTTTTCGTGTCGTTCGCGAGTGCGTTCAGGCGGAGAAGCTCGATCCGCATCCGCACGTCGTCTGGGCGTTCGGATTCTTGATGACGAACTGTGCACCTTCCAGACCTTCCTGATAGTCGATCTCGGCGCCGACCAGGTACTGGTAGCTCATCGGGTCGATCAGCAGCGTCACGCCGTTCTTCTCCATCGCCGTGTCGTCGTCGTTGACGGCCTCGTCGAAGGTGAAGCCGTACTGGAAGCCCGAGCAGCCGCCGCCGGTCACGAACACGCGCAGCTTGAGCTCGGGGTTGCCTTCCTCGTCGATCAGCGTCTTGACCTTCGCAGCCGCCGCGTCGGTGAAGACCAGCGGGCTCGGCATCTCGTTCATTGCGTTCATTCGGTGCTCCAGTTATCCAATCCCGACATTATCGGCCGGGTACGTTCACGCGTCAAAAATGGACGGGCGGGCTCGAAACGGCTCAAGCAATGGTTCGACCACCCGCGATAGACCCGGTTCGGGCTCGAGGCGCTCAGAAGGCGTGCCGCCTGAACGTGGGGGCGAATCCGGGGTTACCCAACGGTTGCGAAAGGCTACGGCATCACCGGCGGAGCCGTCAGACCGGTCGTCTCCGGCAAACCGAACATCAGGTTCATGTTCTGGATTGCCTGGCCCGCGGCGCCCTTGACCAGGTTGTCCTCGACGGCGATGACGAGCGCGAGGTCCGAATCCGGCGGACGATGCACGGCGATGCGCAACGTGTTCGACCCGCGGACGCTCCGCGTCTCCGGCAGCGACCCCGGCGGCATGACGTCGACGAACGGCTCGCCGCGGTAGCGTTTTTCGTAGAGCGCCTGCAGGTCGGCGTCGCGATCCTTGAGGGGCGCATAGAGCGTCGCGAGGATGCCGCGGATGATCGGCGTCAGATGCGGTGTGAACACGAGGCGCACGGCTTCGGCGCTGGCGCGGTTCAGGCCCTGGACGATTTCGGGCATGTGGCGATGCCCGGCGACGGCATAGGCCGCGAAATTGTCCGACGCTTCCGAAAACGAGAGCGACAGCTCAGCCTTGCGTCCGGCACCCGACACGCCTG
>DASSEA010000119.1:0-2044 GCA_035696805.1 Casimicrobiaceae bacterium | reverse complement strand
ATCGCCAGAATGTACGACGACGGCGCCGTCGGAACGGCTGCTAACAGCACGGCGACCTGGCGCTCGCTTGCGGAGAGTTCCATCACCGCTGCAAGCGAGAATGCGACTGCCGGAAGCGCAACGAGCTTGACGACGTGCCACCACGCGATCGCGCGTAACGGCAACGTCCCGACGACGAACTCGAGCCCCGCACCCGCGGCGATCAGGCCAAGCGGCAGCGCCGCACTTGCGAGCAGCTCGAGCACCGTCGCGATGAACGCGGGCAATGGAATACCCAACGCGTTGAAGAGGAGGCCGGCGACGCATGCGATAACGAGCGGATTACGCGCAACCGCGAGCCACACGCCACGGCCCCGACGCTGCGCGAGTGCTGCGATCGCGGCGATGTTCACGAGCGGCACGAGCACGCCGATCATCAGGCTGATCGACGCGATGGCGGCGCTGCCACCGAGCCGGCTCGCTGCGGCCAGCGCTATGTACGTGTTGAAGCGAAACGCACATTGGAAGCATGCCGCGAACGTCGGCGGCGGCAGTCCGAGCAGTGGCTTCGCGAGCGCCGATAAGCCGATGCCGGCCATCGTGAACAGCACCGCGACGATGACGAGCCGCGATGCATCGCCAAGTGGCATCGATGCCGTCGCAAGTGCCCGGAACAAGAGCGCCGGAAACAGCACGAAATAGACGAAGCGCTCGAGGCCGCGCCAGAACGGCAGGTCGAACACGCGAACGCGTTTCATCGCGGCACCGAGCGCGATCAACACGAAATCCGGCAGCAGCAAGAGGGCCGCGGCGATCAAGCGACCTCGCGGCGATCAGCGACCGGATGGTTGCGGTGCAACGCGATGCACCGCTTTGATCGTCAGCGCCGCTTCAATACGAACCAGAACGCGCCGTTGTCTTCGCCATGCTCGAGCAGCTCGTTGCCCGTCTGGCGGGCGAACGCCTGGAAGTCGCGGACACTCGCAGGATCGGTCGCCGTGATGCGGATGTGCTGTCCCGACGTCATGTCGTTGAGCGCCTTTTTCGTGCGCAGGATGGGGAGCGGGCAATTGAGGCCACGCGCGTCGATTTCACGATCGATCGTTTGCATCGAACGGGCCTCTTTCGCTGGAAACAGCAAATTATAGCAACCGCGTCTCTCCGCACAGGACGTGCGAGGGCGGCGCTCTTGCCGGACATCAGCGGCGTATTCGCGCAACGAGCTCGGTCGTCGAGCGTGCGTGACGAAACGGGATGGCGACGAAGCGTCCGCCGCGTTGAATGACCTCATCGGCACCGGCGGTCGTCGCAGCCGTATAGTCGCCGCCCTTGACCAACACGTCCGGTGCGCACGCGATGATCAGCTCGCGCGGCGTATCGTCGTCGAACGGCACGACGAGATCGACGCATGCGAGTGCCGCCAGCACCGCCATCCGGTCGTCGAGCGCGTTGAGCGGACGGTCATCGCCTTTGCCAAGCCTTCTCACCGACGCGTCCGAGTTGACGGCGACGACGAGCGATGCACCAAGTGCCCTGGCCTGCTCGAGGTACGTGACGTGACCGCGATGCAACAGATCGAACACGCCGTTGGTGACGACGAGGGGGCGAGGCAGCGCCGCAATTCGCGTCAGCGCGTCGGCAGCGGTCGCGATCTTCGCCGGGTAACGGGGCTCGGGAATGGCTGCAGCAGTGTTCGCCACCGGAATACGAAGGCGCTGGCGGGGCCGTCGGTTGCGCCGATTGCCGCTAGCTGATCGGCTCGAACAACTTGACGACGCGGAGCACTCCCGACGTCGTGCTGGCGATCTGCGCGGCGTTGTCGGCCTCGTCGCGCTTCACGAGTCCCATCAGGTAAACGACCTGGCGATCGGTGACGACCTTGACGTGCGTCGCCGAGAACTTGTTCGCTTCGACGAATCGCGCCTTGACCTTCGACGTGATGTACGCGTCCTTCGTCCGCGAACCCACCGGGGATACCGCTGCGACGACGATCTCGTTGTGGACGCGCCGCACCTTGGCGGTCGTCCGGGCGATGTCGCCGATCGTCGCGACGAGACCTTGCTCC
>DASSEA010000118.1:0-4001 GCA_035696805.1 Casimicrobiaceae bacterium | reverse complement strand
ACGAGATGTGAATCGATGAACGCTTCAACCGCAACCAGGCGCCTCCCACCACGCACCCCGATCCGGCGCAGTGCCGTGGGAGGGACGCTGCTCGGCGTATTCATCGGCATCGTCGTCGGTCTCGGGATGGCTGCGTCGGTCGCGTTTTGGCTGATGAAGAACAATCCCGCGCTCACGCTGCCGTCGCTCGCCCACGACGCGCGCGACGCCGCCCGCGATGCGACGTCGAAGGTCGCGAAGGCCGAGACCGACAAGCCGCGCTTCGATTTCTACAAGATCCTCCCCGGCGTCGACGAGCCGAAGCTCGCGCCCGAACGCCGTCCGCCCGACCGCGGCGACCGCGCCGTCGTCGAGCAGGCCAAGGATCGTTCGTCTGGCAAGACCGCCGCGACGCCGCCCGACGCGGCGCCGGCGCGCGTGCCGGACAAGGTGCTCCCGGTCGACGCGTCGCCGAAGCTCGCCAAGCCCGCCGATCGCTTCTGGTTGCAGGCGGGCTCGTTCTCGTCGGTGCCCGACGCCGAGAACCTGCGTGCACGGCTCGCGCTCGCCGGGTGGGAGGCCACCGTGCAGGAAGGCGCGCTGTCCGACCGCAGCGTGCGCTACCGCGTGCGGATGGGCCCCTACGACAATACGGACGAGCTCGGGCGCATGAAGACCGAACTCGCGAGGCGCGGCTTCGACGTCGCGGTCATCCGCTATTGAGCGCATTCCGGCGGTGCGGGACGCGTGCGACGGAACTCGCGCCCTGCCGCCCGGACCAATGGGCGCGTCCGTCGTCGGCGACGCGGCGCGTCCACGCGTTAATCGTCACGGCTGGCAGGCGACATTCGCCTCGCGCGGCGCCCTTTCCTGGAGAACACATGAGCATTCGTGCAGTGCCCCTGATCGGCCGAGCGCTGCTCGTCATCGTCACCGCCTTCGCACTGGCGAGCGGCAACGCCGGCGCGCAACTCGTCGAAGGCAAGAATTACCGGCGGATCGCCAATCCCCAGCCGGTCGAGACCGGCCGCAAGATCGAGGTGCTCGAGTTCTTCTCGTACGGCTGCCCGCATTGCGCTGAACTCGAGCCGCATCTCGACGCGTGGCTCGCGAAGGCGCCGGCCGACGTCGCGTTCCGGCGCGTTCCCGTGATGTTCCAGCAGCGCTGGGTGCCGCTCGCGAAGATCTATTACACGCTCGATGCGCTTGGCGTTGAGTCGAAGCTGTCGCCCGACGTGTTCAAGGCGATCCACGGTTCGGGCACGTCGCTGTGGGACACCGGCAAGTTCTACGACTGGGCCGCGACCAAGGGCCTCGATCGCAAGAAGGTCGAGGAAGTGTTCACCTCGTTTGCCGTCGACGGCAAGATGAAGCGCGCGCTGCAGCTCGCGCAGCAATACAACATTCAAGGCGTTCCCACCATCATCGTCGACGGCAAGTTCGTGACGTCGTCGTCGGACGTTGGCACCCACGCGCAGCTGCCCGGGGCGATCGACGAGCTCGTCAACAAGGCGCGCGCCGAGCGCCCGAAGGGCTGACCGCGGTCGTTTTCATCACCGGCGCGTCGTCAGGGATCGGCGAGGCGCTCGCGCGGCATTACGCGGCGCAGTCGGCGACGCTCGGCCTGTTTGCGCGCCGTGATGCGGAGCTCGCGCGCGTCGTTGCGGCGTGCGCGCCGGCGCGTGTCGTCGCGTACGCGGGCGACGTCCGCGATGCGGCGGCGCTTGCGCAGGCCGGCGGCGATTTCACGGCGCGCTTCGGCGTGCCGGACGTCGTTATCGCCAACGCGGGCGTTTCGCGCGGCACGCTCACCGAAATCGCGGCAGACCTGCCGGCGTTCAGGTCGGTGTTCGACACGAACGTCATGGGCATCGTCAACGCGTTCCACCCCTTCGTTGCCGCGATGCGGTCGGCGCGTCGCGGGACGCTGGTCGGCATTGCGAGCATCGCGGGGTTTCGCGGCATCCCGGGTTCGGGTGCGTACAGCGCGTCCAAAGCCGCCGCGATCGCGTACCTCGAAAGCCTGCGCGTGGAGTTGCACGGCAGCGGTGTCGCCGTCGTCACCGTGTGTCCCGGCTACATCGCGACCCCGATGACCGAACGCAATCCGTACCGGATGCCGTTCCTGCTGTCACCCGATGCGGCAGCGCGCAGGATCGCGAAGGCGATCGCCGCGCGCCGGCGCTTTTACGTCCTCCCGTGGCAGATGGCCGTGGCCGGGCGCGCGCTTCGCCTGCTGCCGCGGCCGCTGTACGACCGCCTGTTCGCCGGTGCGCCGAGGAAGCCGCGGCGCGTCGACTGACGGCGGGAGGGATTGGTTGCGAACGAATGCTGCGAGAACGACATTCGATCCGATGCTCGCTTTTGCCCCAGCGTCAACGTGCGTCGCCGGGCATGCGTTTCCACACGATGAGCCGTAATCCAGCGCACGTTGCGCGAACGCGACCGATTGCTTCGCTCCGCAAGGCGGCTGCGATGTTCGCCTGCGCGGTGGCGCTCGCTGCGACGGCTGCGTTGGCGCAGGACGACGTCGCGGCACGCGTCGCGCGCATCGCGGACGTGCAGGGCGTGCTGTATCACGCGCCCGCCGATCGCGCGGAAGACTGGAGCGAGATCGGCCAGAATTTCCCGATCGCGGACGGCGACAACCTGTGGGTCGCGCGCGATGGCCGCGCGGAAGTGGACTACGGCGGCGGGCAATTCCGGCTCGCCGGCGAAACGAACCTGCACCTGTCGCGTCTCGACGAGCGGCAGCTTGCGCTGTTCATCGCCGCCGGCCGCGTGATCGTGCGCGTGCGGGTTCTCGAGCCCGACGATGCCGTGCGCATCGACACGCCGGCAACGCAGGTCGTGCTCGCGCGCCCGGGCCTCTATCGCATCGACGTCGCGCAGGACAGCCCGTCGACGACGGTGATCGTCCGCGAGGGACTGGCCGAATTCGCGTCGACGTCGGCGATCGTGCAGGTCGTGCCGGGGCAGAGCGCCGTCGTCACCGGGGTTGCGAACGAGCCGCCCGACATCCGCGCCGCTGCGGGGATCGACGGCTTCGACGCGTGGAGCGCGACGCGCGATCGCGTCTACGAACAGCCCCGGCAATACGCGTACGTGTCGCGGCAGATGGTCGGCGCTGCGGATCTGGACCGTTACGGCACGTGGCAGGCGTATCCGGACTACGGGGCAGTATGGTTTCCCACCGACGTGTCGCCCGCGTGGGCGCCGTATCGCTTCGGTCGCTGGACGTGGCTGACGGACTGGGGCTACACATGGGTCGACGACGCGCCGTGGGGCTACGCGCCGTTCCATTACGGTCGCTGGGCGTACATCGGCGGCCGCTGGGGGTGGTGTCCGGGGACGTTCGTCGCGCGTCCGTCGTGGGCGCCGGCGCTCGTTGCGTGGTACGGCGGTTCGGGCTGGCGGCAGGCGGGCGGGCGAGGGCCCGTATTCGGGTGGGTGCCGCTGGGGTGGCGCGAGCCTTACGTTCCGCCGGTCGGCACCTGCTCGACGCGCTGCTGGGCGCGCTACAACCATCCGTATGCAGTGAACGTCGCTGAACGGCATGACGCGCCCCCTGCGCGTTACGCGAACTGGAACGTTCCCGGCGGCATCACGGCGGTTCCGGGCGCTGCGCTGGCGGGCGAGAAGCCCGTGGCGATCAATCGGCTGCCGGTCGCTTCGAGCCTTGCGTATGCGCCCTCGCTCGTCACGTCGGCGCCTGCGATCAAGCCCGAGGTGCCGGTGCGTCCGGCGACGCGGCGAGACAGCCGCACGCCGCGGCCGGCGTCGGCGTTACGTCAGGAAGCGACGGTCCGCGCGCCGATGGCACCGATCGCGCCGACGGTTGCGCCGGCCGCATCGGGTCGGCCATCGCTGCCGGTTCCGGTTGCCCCCGCGCCATCGCCACGCACGGCGCCCGCTGCGCCCGCAGTCGTCGCGGCACCGCCAACGCTGCGCACGGTGCCCGCTGCGCCCGCGGTCGTCGCGGCACCGCCAACGCCACGCACGGCGCCCGCTTCGCCCGCAGC
>DASSEA010000117.1:0-4469 GCA_035696805.1 Casimicrobiaceae bacterium | reverse complement strand
GCGCGTGAAGCCGCGCCACTGCGGGAGCCAGTAATAGCTGGGCGTCGCGCCGATGTCGTGGGCGACGAGACGTACGATGCGATTCTCGAAGCCGCGCCCGGCCGCGTCCGAATACGGCAGGTTGTCGGGGTCGGCGCAGACGCGCAGCTCGCGCGCGTCGACCCGCGTGCACGCGAGCGTAACCAGCGCGCACGCGAGCACGCGCCAAGTCAGTCGGTCATGGCAGCGTGAAAACATACAGCGCCCCACCCTTCTGCGTCTTCTGCTTCAGATCCGGCACGACGTTCGCAAACCCTGTCGCCGCTGTCTGATCGCGCGTGTCGATGTCGTTCGCGACGACGGTGCCCGCCCATCCGCCGATGCCGGACAACACGGCGACGTACTGCTTGCCGTCGGGGCCGCGGAACGACACCGGTTGCCCGACGATCCCTGAACCGGTCTTGAATTGCCACAACGGCGCACCCGTTTTCGCGTCGACAGCCTTGAACCAGCCGTCCATCGCGCCGTAGAACACGACGTCGCCCGCCGTCGCGAGCGCGCCACTCCATACCGGAAGATCTTCGTCGATCGTCCACACGGCCTTCGCGCCCGCCGGGTCCCATGCGGTGACGCGGCCGCGCCTGCCGCCGGGACCGGGCTTCATCTTGAGCGTCGCACCGACGTAGGGCGTGCCGGCGATGTAGCTCGTCTGCGCCGTTTCCGCGTCCTGGCAGAGGTTCTGGTGCGGGATGTAAACCAGCCGCGTGCGCGGCGAGTACGCGGCCGGTTGCCAATCCTTCGCGCCGGGCGACGCCGGGCAGATGTCGCGAACGGTGCGCCCGGGTTGCGGGTCCTTGTCCGGCGCATAGCGGAGCCGTCCGGTCTGCAGATCGACGCCGGTCGACGTCGTGATCGACGCGTAGGGCGTGGCCGACAACACTTCGCCGCGTTCGCGATCGATGACGTAGAGATAACCGTTGCGATCAGGATGCACGATCGCGCGATGCGACGCGCCGCCGACGGTGACGTCGATCAGGATGTTCTCGTTGACGCCGTCGTAGTCGTGCAGGTCGTGCGGGCTCATCTGGTAGAACCAGCGCGCCTGCCCGGTCGCCGGATCGCGCGCGAAGATCCCCGACGTCCACTTGTTGTCGCCGGGCCGCTGCGCTGGATTCCACGGCCCGGGATTCCCCGTTCCGTAATAAAGGACGTCGAGCGCGGGATCGTACGAAACGAACCCCCACACCGTGCCGCCGCCGATCTTCCACGCTTCGCCGGGCCACGTGCTGATGCCGAGATCCCGGCCGCGGTCGGTCGCGTAGAAGGGGCGAAACGTCGGTCCGATCAGCACCTCGCTGTCGGGGCCCGTGCTGAAGGCGCGCCACGCGATCCTGCCGCTAGCGGCATCGAGCGCGGTCAGCCAGCCGCGCACGCCGTATTCGCCGCCGCTGTTGCCGACGAGCACCTTGTCCTTAACGACCAGCGGCGCCATCGTCATCGTTTCGCCGCGGCGAATGTCGCCGAGTCGCGCGTGCCAGACCTCGGCCCCGGTGCGCGCGTCGAGCGCGAATGTCTGGTTGTCGAGCGCGTTGAAATACAGGCGGCCGTTCGACCAGACGGCGCCGCGATTGACGAGGTCGCAGCACGCGACCCCTTGCGACGACGACACCGGATTGGGCGAGAACTTCCACTTGACCGGCGCGCCTGGCGCCTTCAGGTCGAGCGCATAGACGAGATTTGGATACGGCGTGACGATGAACAGCGTGTCGTCGGCGATGATCGGCGCCGCTTCATGGCCGCGCAGCACGCCGGTGGAAAAAACCCACGCAAGCTTGAGCGTCCCGACGTTACCCGTGTTGATCTGATCGAGCGGACTGAAGCGCGTGTTCGCGTAATCCTTCGCCGACATCGTCCAGTTGCCGGCATCGGGCGCCTCCTGTGCGAAGCCCCTCGCTGCCAGCACCGCCAACCCCGTCGCCAATAGCGCGCGCAATGCGGCCATCGATCGCCTCTCCTCGTCGAACGGTTGCAAGCGCAAGGAGCGTACCAAAGCCTTCCTCGTGACGAATCATGCAGTTGGGGCGCCGCGTCCGCCGGCAGCGGATAGCGTCGTTGCAACGGACGGAATTTTTTTCCTACTTGCCGATGCAAAATCGCGAAAAGATTTCGCCGAGCAGGTCGTCGGCGGTGAATTCGCCGGTGATCGATGAAAACGCCTGCTGTGCGAGGCGCAGTTCCTCGGCAAAAAGTTCGAGGGGCGCCGGCACGACGTCGACGTGCGCGGCGGCGACGGCGAGGTGCGCCGACGCATCGTTCAACGCGGCCAGGTGCCGCGCGCGCGCAAAGAAAGCATCTTCGGTCGAATGGCCGACGCCTGCGGTGCGCTGCACCTCGGATTCCAGCAGCGCGACGCCCTCGCCGGTCAGCGCGCACAGCCACACGGCGACGCGCGAAGCATCGGTGCGCTCGACATGCGGCGCGATGCGCGCAAGATCGCATTTGTTGTGCACGACGATGCGCGGCAGCGCGGGCGGCAGTTCGCGCAACAGTCGGGCCGTTTGCGAGGGCCTCGCATCGCGAGTGGCGCGATCATCGTGCGGAGTTACCCCCATCATCGGATCGGAACCCTCGCGCGCGTCGACGAGCAGCAGCGCGACATCGGCGCGCGCGATGGCGGCCCGCGTGCGTGCGATGCCGAGCATCTCGACTTCGTCGGTCGTCTCCCGCAGGCCCGCGGTGTCGACGATCGTCAGCGGAATCCCGGCGATTTCGATCTGGCGCTCGACGGTGTCGCGCGTCGTACCGGGGATCGCCGTCACTATGGCGGCCTCGTCGCGGACCAGCCGGTTCAACAGGCTCGACTTGCCGACGTTCGGCGCGCCGACGAGGACGACAGTCAGGCCCTGGCGCAGCATCGCGCCGCTGCGTGCGCGGGCGATGACGTTCGCGAGCCGCTCGCGCGCCGCGCCGAGCCGCGCGCGCACGTCGCCTTCACGCAGCAGTTCGATGTCCTCGTCGGGGAAGTCGAGCGTCGCCTCCGTGTACATCCGCAGGTCGACGAGCGCATCGCGGAGCGCGTGCACTTCGCGCGAGAACTCGCCGGTGAGGCTGCGCGCCGCCGCACGCACCGCGGTCGCGGTAGAAGCTTCGATCACGTCGGCGACGCTCTCGGCCTGGGCGAGATCGAGCTTGCCGTTGAGGAACGCGCGCTTTGTGAACTCGCCCGGCTCCGCGAGCCGCGCGCCGAAGTCGAGACAGCGCGCGAGCAGCAGTCGCATCACCGTCGGGCCGCCGTGGCCGTGCCACTCGACGACGTCCTCGCCCGTGTACGAATGCGGCGCCGGGAAATGCAGCGCGAGACCCGCGTCGATGACGTTGCCATCCGCGTCGAGAAACGTGACGCGCGTCGCGATCCGCGACGGCAGCGCACGACCCGCGATACCGGCAATCAGCGCACGAAGATCGTGGCCGGACACGCGCACGATCCCGATGCCGCCGCGCCCGGACGGCGTGGCGATGGCGGCGATCGGAGGCGATGCAGCGGTCACGAGCGCGAGCTTAACGCGCGCTCATGTCGACTTTTGGGGTCAGCGCTGGTCGGCGCATCAAGTCCTGGGTTGCTGTGCCCCGAAGTCTTAACGCCGCTTGGCCGCCGCGAGCGCCGCTTCGCGTTCGAGCATCCGGTTCATTTGCCACTGCTGCGCGATCTGCAGCAGGTTGTTGACGAGCCAGTACAGCACGAGCCCCGCCGGGAAAAACAGGAACATGATCGAGAACGCAACCGGCATGAACTGCATGACCTTCGCCTGCACCGGATCGGAGATCGGCGTCGGCGACAGCTTGACCTGCAGATACGCCGTCACCGCGTAGATGACCGGCAGGATGAACCACGGATCGGGGGCCGACAGATCGTGAATCCAGCCGATCCACGGTGCGTGGCGAAGCTCGACGGCCGACAGCAGCACCCAGTAGAGCGCGATGAACACCGGGATCTGCACGAGGATCGGCAGGCAGCCCCCGAGCGGATTGATCTTCTCCTGGCGATACAGCTCCATCATCTTCACCTGGAGCTGCTGCTTGTCGTTGGCGTACTGCTCCTGCAGCGCCTTCATTTTCGGCGCGACGATCTTCATCTTGCCCATCGAGCGCGCCGACGCCGCGTTCAGCGGGAAGAACGCGCCCTTGATCATCACCGTCATCACGATGATCGCCCAGCCCCAGTTGCCGATCAGCGAATGCAGCCACTTGAGCAGCCAGAACAGCGGCGCCGCGATGATCGTGAAAATGCCGTAGTCGACGACGAGGTCGAGTCCCGGCGCAAGCTTGGCGAGCGCGTCCTGGTCCTGCGGTCCGACGTAGAGCCTCGACTGCACGACGCCGGTGCCGCCCGGCGGCACGGTACCGTCGGCGTAGCGAACGCCTGCCGTGTAAAGGCCGTTGTCGAGTTTGGTCGTGTAGAACTGCCGCGACACCTTGTCGGCCGGCGGCAG
>DASSEA010000116.1:0-3313 GCA_035696805.1 Casimicrobiaceae bacterium | reverse complement strand
CGTGCTGACCGAAGCACAGGTGATCGAGCGTGCACGCACACTGCTTCCTGCGGAGTTTTGCGGCCCGACCGCGTTCGTCCGCGGTTGCGACGCACTGCCCGAGTTTTCGACCGGCTCGTGGCGGATCTACTTTCATCAGTATCGGCTGCGCGACGGCCGGCGCGACTGGAGCGGTCTGACGCATACGTACGTCGTGCTCGATCGGATCGGGAATTGCTACGCGAACATTCCGGGAACCGAACAGGGCGCGCCACGATGACTTCGACTGGCACCGGTGCTGCCAAGACGGCGTACCGGATGGGCTGGATCGGGCTCGCATGGGCAACGCTGGTGTCGGCGGCGACGGCGTCGGGACTCGATCAGCTGCACGCCTTCCTCGAGGGCACGCAAAGCGCGCAGGGATCGTTTCGCCAGGTCGTCGTCAACAAGGACAAGCGAACGACGCAGACGACCGCGGGAACGTTCGCGTTCCAGCGCCCGGGAAAATTCCGGTGGACGTACGACAAGCCGTTCGACCAGGTGATCGTCGGCGACGGCGACAAGGTCTGGGTCTACGATCGTGATCTGAACCAGGTGATCGTGCGCAAGCTCGACGCGGCGCTCGGCGCAACGCCCGCGGCGCTGCTCGCGGGCGACAACGCGCTGGAAAGGAATTTCACGCTCGTGTCCGGCGGCGAGGGCGACGGCGTGCAATACGTCGATGCGACGCCGAAGTCCGCCGAATCGCAGTTCACGCGCATTCGCCTCGGTTTCGCCGACAACCTGCCGCGCCGGATGCAGTTGACCGACGCATTCGGCCAGACGACGGAGCTCACGTTCGTCGACATGCAGCGCAATCCGAAGCTCGCTGTGGAAACGTTCCGGTTCACGCCACCGAAGGGCGCCGACGTCGTGGGTCAATGAGGCGTTGACGGCGGCATTCGAGCGTCCCCAACAGAGGGTCGTACCGTTCCGATGCACGACCTTTTCGCTAACGCCGACGGACCGCTGACACCGCTTGCCGAGCGGTTGCGGCCGAAAACGATCGACGAGGTCATCGGCCAGCGCCACCTGCTCGGTCCCGGCAAGCCGCTGGCCGTCGCATTCGCCGCCGGCAAACCGCATTCGATGATCCTGTGGGGCCCGCCGGGCGTCGGCAAGACGACGCTCGCGCGGTTGATGGCCGACGCGTTCAATGCGGATTTCGTCGCGATCTCGGCGGTGCTGGCGGGCGTCAAGGACATTCGCGACGCCGTTGCGCGCGCCGAGCTCGCGCGCGAGCAATTCGGCCGTGCGACGATTCTCTTCGTCGACGAAGTGCACCGTTTCAACAAGGCGCAGCAGGACGCGTTCCTTCCCTACGTCGAACGCGGCGTGCTCACGTTCATCGGTGCGACGACCGAGAATCCGTCGTTCGAGGTGAACAGCGCGCTCTTGTCACGCGCGTCGGTGTACGTGCTGCACCCGCTGTCGCCATCGGAGCTCGGCGAACTGCTCGAACGCGCGGCCGACGTCGCGATGCCCGGAACGATCGTCGACGAGGCGGCGCGGGATGCGCTCGTCAGCTATGCGGACGGCGACGGTCGTCGGCTCATCAACCTCGTCGAGCAACTGGCCGTCGCCGCGAGCGAAGCGCGCAGGACGACGATCGATCTGGTGTTCGTCGAGGACACGATCGCGCGTAGCCTCCGACGCTTCGACAAAGGCGGCGACGCCTTCTACGACCAGATCTCCGCGCTCCACAAGGCCGTTCGTGGTTCCGATCCCGACGCGTCGCTGTATTGGATGTGCCGGATGCTCGACGGCGGCGCCGACCCGTTGTATGTCGGCCGGTGATTGATTCGCATGGCGAGCGAGGACGTCGGGCTCGCCGACCCGCGCGCACTGACGCAGGCGATCGACGCAGTCGCGACCTATGAACGCCTCGGTTCGCCGGAAGGCGAGCTCGCGCTTGCGCAGTGCGTGATCTATTTGGCCGCAGCGCCCAAGAGCAACGCCGTGTACACGGCCTACGGCGCGGCACGGGCGTTCATTGGCGAAGACGGTTCGCGGCCCGTGCCGATGCGTCTTCGCAATGCACCCACACGCTTGATGAAAGGCCTGGGCTACGGCAAGGGCTACCGTTATGCGCACGATGAATCGGACGCGTATGCGGCAGGCGAACGCTATCTGCCGGATGGCATGCCCGATGTCACGTTCTACGAACCGACCAACCGCGGCGTCGAAGCGCGCATCGCGGAGCGATTGCGCGCATTGCGAGCAGAGGACGAGGCGGCCGGCGGCAAGCGCGCGCCACTTGCGGACGAAGACTGAGCGGCGACCTCGCGCGAGCGCACGGCGATGTGCGCAGCGACCTCTGCAGTGAGACGTCCTGCGTCGGCTGATAGAATCGTTCGATGCTCGACATCAACACGCTGCGCAACGATCTTGCGGGTGTCGCCGCCGCGCTCGCCACGCGCGGCGTCACGCTCGACGCTGCGCGCTTCGAATCGCTCGAGCGCGAACGCAAGCGCATTCAGACGCGAACGCAGGAACTGCAGGCGAGGCGCAATGCGTTGTCGAAGGAGATCGGCGTCGAGAAGGGTGCGGGTCGCGATGCCGCGCCGATGCTGCGCGAGGTGGCGGGCCTCGGCGACGAACTGAACGCGCTCGAACACGAGCTCGACCGCGCTCAGGTGAATCTGCGCGACTTCCTGCTCGAGCTTCCGAACGTTACGCATGCATCGACTCCGGTCGGTCGCTCGGCCGACGACAACGTGGAGCTTCGCCGCCACGGTGCGCCGCGCACGTTCGACTTTCCTGTCCGCGACCACACCGATCTCGGCGAGGCGCTCGGGTTGCTCGATTTCGCCACGGCGGCGAAGCTTTCCGGCGCACGTTTCACGTTCCTGCGCGGCGATCTCGCGCGCTTGCATCGCGCGCTCGCGCAATGGATGCTCGACACGCATACGCGCGAACACGGCTACACCGAGTGCTACACACCGTACGTCGTCAATGCGGCCAGCCTCGTCGGCACGACGCAATTGCCGAAATTCGAGGCCGACATGTTCAGCGTTCAGAAGGGCGGTGCGGTCGACGACGAGAGCCGGCTCTACCTGATTTCGACGTCCGAAATCACGCTGACGAATTCGGTACGAGACGAGATCCTTGCCGCCGACGCGCTGCCGATCAAGCTCACCGCCCATACGCCCTGTTTCCGGTCGGAGGCGGGAAGTTACGGCAAGGACACGCGCGGCATGATCCGCCAGCACCAGTTCGACAAGGTCGAGCTCGTGCAGATCGTCCGGCCCGAAGAATCGTATGCGGCACTCGAAGCGCTGACGCAGCATGCCGA